>JBJTVM010000202.1:0-6631 GCA_046081205.1 Pseudanabaena sp.
CCATTAAATTTTTGTCCTGTACTTAGATATCTAACAAAACAATAAAGTCGGCGCGAAGCGCCGACTTTATTGTTTTGTTAGATTACACGATCATTTCCGCCATCAATGGGAACTTGAGCCGCAGTCGTGCAAGCAAACAAAGCTCCACACATTTCTGCGGCAAGTTCGGCAACATGGCGACTTGTTACTTCCACTTTGAGCAGATTATTGGTTTTATATTCCTCAATCGTTAAACCGTAATGCTTGGCACGAGAAGTTAATACTTCCTCTGTCCAGATACCCGTATCAAAGACAGCATTGGGATGCAAAGTGTTGATGCGAATGCGATCGCTACTCCATTCTAGAGCCGCAACGCGCATTAGTTGTGTTAACGCCGCCTTGGATGCAGAATAGGCTGCTGCCGCAGGGCCAGGGGCAGGGACATTTTTGGAACCGATCGCCACGACGCGACCACCATTAGGCGCAAGTTTCAGCAATGGATAGGCTTCGCGCATCAGAACTAGATTTGCTTCAAGATTAATCTGCATCACCTTTTGCCATGTGGCAGTATCCAGATTTTCGATGCGACATCCTGATGGAAAAATCCCTGCATTGAGGATAAGAATATCTAGACCACCAAAGGCTTTGACGGCTTGATCGAGGGAATTAGCGATCGCCGCTTCATCACTAACATCGCAAGTAATGCCAACAAAATCGGGGCGATCGTAAAGCTTCTCAATGGCAGGATTAATATCTAAACCCACAACCGCCGCGCCACGCTTTAGTAATGAGTCTACACAAGCTTTACCAATACCTGAAGCTGCACCTGTGACCAAAGCAATTTCACCTGTAAAAGCGGGAGAGGAACCGCCTTTTTTCAGTTTTGCCTGTTCCAATTCCCAATATTCCACCGCAAAGATATCGCTAGCAGGTAATGCTTGATAGCCGCCCAAAAGCTGAGATCGCTGAATGATTTCCATCGTATGCTCGTAGATATCTGCAACGATCTGGGCATCTTTAGCAGATTTACCAACGGTGACTAAACCTAACTGGCGATCAATAACGACGCGAGGCGCAGGATCGAGAATAGTTACTGGTTGCGCTGATTTAGGAGCTTCTGCACCAAAATAAACTTGATAGGATTCCGCGTAAGCTGTTACATCTCTACCAACTAAAGGTAAGCGCTTCGTGCGAATCACATGATCAGGAGTCGCGCAACCCTGTTGGGAAATAATATGGACATCTTCTCTTTGAGTAAAAGCTAAACTTTTCTCGTCATTATGGGAACTAAGAACTACGGGAAATCCTGCAACTTGCGAAACTTCAGCACGTAGCTTAGAAATTTCTAATCTTGCTTCTCTTTCTCTAATCAGAGAAGCTGGTGGTGAGATATCCCAAGCATCATGTTTTCTTAGATAAGCCTCTGCGCGATCGACTAAAGCAATCATCCGCTCATAGGATTCTTGGGCAGTTTCGCCAAAGGAGAAAATACCATGATTCATTAAGACCATACCAATCGTGCGATCGCTTTTTTCAGCAGCAAATTTCTCGGCACAGACTCGCGCTAGGTCAAACCCTGGCATCACATAGGGAATGATCACCACATCATCGCCATAGATCTCTTGAATACGTTCCCAGCCATTGGCGGTATTGGTCACCGAAATGACCGCATCAGCATGGGTATGATCAACAAATTTATAAGGCAAACTCGCATGGAGAATAGTTTCTACCGATGGCGCAGGTGCACTCGCCTTAGTCATTTGCGTCTTCAGTTCATTCACCATTTGTGAGTCGGAGAGAACTTGTAACTTGGCTAATTTCAATAAATGTGCCATCCGCACGGGTGCAAAACCTGCCTCGGCGATCATTTCTAAATCCCAACCACTTCCCTTTACATAAAGAATCTCTTCTTCTTCACCAACGATATTCTTTTCACGGATTTTGACAGAAGTATTGCCTCCACCATGTAGAACAAGCGATGGATCGCGCCCCAATAGCCTTGATGTATATACTCTTAAGCCTAAATCACTGTTATATTCAGCAGCTTCGCGATCGCTCCACAAACTTTTCATCTTTTGAAATTCCTAAATGATTTTTAAATAAATTCAAATAATACCAAAGCACAAAATGGCTACGCCATTTTGTGCTTTCAAACCCGCTACAGGGTTTGGCTTTTAATTCACAGAAGTTTAGCCACACTTCTGTGAATTGGGATAAAGCAACGCAGGTCAATTTATCGGTGAAAGCAGAGAGGGTAGAGCATTTGCATTTTGAGATGATCGGTGAGGAGTATCAAAATATTGGTGCAAATGCTCTACCCCTACAAGTTTGTTGTTGTAAATTGTTATAGCGCGAATAGATCCTAACAATAATGTACCAAGAGGACTTTGCCTACCCTAATGGTTAGATGGCGACAATGCACTCTATTTCGACAAGGGCATCGAGGGGAAGGCGAGCGACTTGAACTGTAGAACGGGCTGGGAATGGAGCAAGAAAATACTTGCCGTAGATCGCATTTACCTTGGGGAAATCTGCCATATCTGCAAGAAACACTGTGGTTTTAATGACGTTAGTGATATCTGCGCCTGCCTCAGCGAGAACGGCTTGAATATTTTTGATCACCTGTTCGGCTTGTTCTTCGACCGTAGTTGCCACGATTTTGCCGACAGCAGGATCGATCGCAATTTGTCCAGCCATAAACATTAACTTACTAGTAGCCGAAACAGCGATCGCTTGGTTATATGGACCAACGGGTTCAGGAGCATTGGCGCTACGGATAACTTCTTTTTGACTCATGCTTGATATTTTCTTCAATAAATCCAAAGCTAAGTATAAAATCTTTTGGCGATCGCCTTATAGCGCTTTTCAAGAAAGCAAGGTACATAGGTTTGTTCCCTCGCCTTCGGCGAGGGAACAAACCTAGCCTGATAAAGGCTATATCAAAAGGTTCCTAGCAATGGTAGTACTTTTTTCTTCAGTAAATCTACCAGTTCTGGTTGCATGTACTCGTACTCATCAGGAATATCTAGACAAATCACTCGTTTTTGTTTGAGCCAATGCTGAAAATTCTTTGAGAGTTTGCTTCGGTGTGTCTTTTCCATAACAAAGATAATGTCCGCCCATTGAATTGCTTCGCTACTTAAAGGGATTTCTGCTTCTCTGTCTAGTCCTGCGGAGTCCACCTCTAGCCCTTGGTATTCTGCAAATACTGCCTCGGCTGTAGGACTGCGTAATCGGTTCTGACTGCAAATAAAGAGTAATTTCATAAATAACAGTTTAGCAATTTAATCGTTCTTTACTTAAAGTCTCAATTCAATTCAGTAGTCTTATCAAATCTTAGTAAGGATGGGCGGCGCTTCGCGCCGCCCATCCTTACCTATTTCGCACCACCCTCAATTCAGATCACTATCAACATGTAAAAGTGAATAATTGATGTTAATTTGCCCATAATGCAGCAAAACGCTCAGGTGTCCATCCAACTATGTCTGACACCTGACCATCGCCAATTTCTACAACTCGTTTGCAGCCATCTCTACGCTCTACCACATCTACTGAGAAGAACTTACTGTTAATCCGTTTAGCACAGTCCTCAACAATTTCTGGGATCTCCTCATTTTCCAATGGAGCAAACGGTTTACCATGTAACACGAAATAACGTCTCTCTGTATCAGAGATAAAGTCTTCAACCTTACGTACACAAAGACCTCCTTCAATGAAACCTCTAAATTTTTCCATTTCAGCTACAACTGTTCTAATTGCAGAAGGTTTATCAATTATTGCTCCAACTGATGTTTTGAGAGACTTAACGTAATCCTTGATGAAGAAACTGCTCCACCCTATCTTACTTAACTCATCCTCAAGATTATCATCAATAGAAAAGAAGAGCGTCTCTGGAGTTAAATCAGAAATTAATGGATACCAATTAGGCAAGTAATGTGTCGCCAAATATTCATCACGAGAAATTAAAACTTCTGCACCAGAATCTATTACAACATTAACTAGTAAAGAGTAATCATCAGGAGTGAGCATCCAACCACGATATATTAACTTTGATCCTGAATCTGGCTGAGGGAAAATTTTGGAAGAGCCTGAAGCCAGCGACTCTAAAGAGATTACCGATGTCTCAAATCCTCTATTTTGCAAACAATCAACTTGTTCCGAATATGCTTCATCTACTTTCTTGTGATTGAAATAATCACTAGGAAAAAGAAATCTCATAAGACCTCCGCTCATATGAGTATGTAGGTGAAATTAGTTAAATAAGGCATCTGAGATCCTTACAATTAAAAGATGACATTTTTACGCGAAATCAGTTTCACCTGATTCCCCTTATGAGCGACTTGATTACTGTAGAGATAGTGCTATACCAGTCCTAATGACGATGCAACCAAATGTCCACAGGCAAATCCTGAAAATGCTACTGCATTTAAACCTTGTCCTGGGAAAGTACTATCACCGACACAATATAAATCAGGAATAGAAGTACGATTAAAAGGCATTCCCAAAAGTCCTAAAGGCTTACCCGCAGGAATTGGCCCATAGGTTCCATCGGAACGACCGAGGAATCGGCGGTGGCTGCGGGGTGTGCCGACTTCTTGATAGTCGAGACAGTCTTCTAGTTTTGGGAAAATCGCTAACAGGCGATCGCATAATTTTCTCGCAGCTTCATTTTTCTTCGCTTCATATTCCGAAGCAGATAAACCTTCCCATTCACTCATCCAACTAGGCGTAAAGGTATGCACAATGTGATGACCATTTGGTGCAAGGGAGCGATCGAGTAATGTAGGAATCGAGACAAAGATCGTACCTTGTGACCTCTGCATATCGTTCCAATCTTCGAGCAAGATATGGTGACAAGCCGCATCATCAGGAATTGCGGAAGCTTCAACACCGAGATGTAAGCTTAAGAAACTAGGGGATTTTTGATAGCGTGACTGCCAACCTTTTTCACCACTAGGCAAAGGTTCATCTTTGAGCAAGTTCCCAAAGGTATCCCAGCGTGTGGCATTAGAAACTACCTTCTTTGCATAAAGAATTTCACCACTTGCCAGCTTTACACCGATCGCACCCTTACCAGACTTTGCTTTGGGAATAATCTGGGTCACTCTTGCCCCATAGCGAATCTCACCACCCGCTTTGTCCAAACCTTCCGCTAATTTTTCAGCAATCTTGCCCACGCCACCGACAGGATAGTTAATACCCCCATAGTGGCGATCGCTAAACACCATCCCTGCATTAATCGCAGGCGTGCGATCGGCAGGAACCACTGACCAGCAATAGCATTCCATATCGATGAATTGCAACAGTTCAGGATCGCGAATATATTTCTTGGCAATATCCCCTGCATTTTGGGGCAGGTAAGCAGCTAAGCCTAGACAAGCAAAGGGATTCTGAAAAAACACCCTCATTAAGTAGCGCCATTCTTCCAATGACAGCAACTCGATCGCATTTAAGCAATTAAAAATCTTCCAACATTCATCGTAAAACTTACGAATCCCTTCGCGCTCATGGGGAAAGCGATCGCCTAATTCTTTAATAAACTGCTCATAATCACGATGCACCTCGATTTCCACATTATTCGGCAAATGGTAATGGATCTGCACAGGATCGGGAATAGTCTCCATTTTCATATTCACCGCCGCCAACGCACGGGTGAGGAGATTGGTCGTGCCGCGATCGCCAAAGCCAAAAATCATCGATGCGCCCACATCAAAGCGATAGCCATTGCGCTCAAAGTAGCCACCACTACCCCCTGCAATCAAGTAGCGCTCTAGGACAATTACGCTTGCCCCCTTCGCCGCCAATTGCGTCGCGGTGACTAAGCCACCAATCCCTGAGCCAATTACAATTACATCCGCATCGAGTGTTAGCGCCATCACATTTCTTAATCAAAACCTTTATTTAACTATATCCTTTTTCAAGCAAGCGAGGAAACAAACCCGTACTTCACCACTGATAAACGCTATATATAGTTTTAGATCCTCTTGCATTACTAGTGCCAATAGCAAGTTTTTCCTAAGATTTGCTTTAACCTTTTAACAATTAATTTAGAGTAGATAATCATGTCCAGTTACTTCAGTATTTACACCTGTGAGAGATGTAAGCATCTAGTTTCAATTGGATTTATAGGGAAGGAGTCAAATCGTACTGTAGCCATTTGCAATATTTGTGCAGAATCTTTCTACGTCTATCCTGAACAAGGTGAGGAAGTAAATAATAGCAATCAACCTCACAAAATCTACGTCAGAGGGAAGAAATGGGTTGAAGTTTCTTCTAAAAAAGGAAGAATCAAAAAAACAGTTTCTCAAGATGCATGGATAGATATTGGAATTCGGATTCCTGTACAGGAAGATATTATTCTAAAAGAGAACAATCTACATATTGTCTACAAACTAGTTTTTGACAATGTTGAATGCCCAAATTGTAAGACTAAAGGTTCATTAGTAGATTACTTGGACTACGTTGAACATTGCCCTAAATGTAAAGGAAAGATGATAGAAAGTGAGCTATAGCAAACCTCCAATCAAAACAGTAAAAACCTCGCAAAGCAAGATTTTTACTACTTAAGTAAGTTGTTGACATCCCGACAGTCTTGCTAGGACATAAAACCCAAATAATGTGGGTCGGCGCTTCGCGCCGACCCACATTATTT
>JBJTVM010000203.1:0-3666 GCA_046081205.1 Pseudanabaena sp.
TGTAGCACACGCGCAGCGTGTGCTACAGGTTCTTGGGTTTTAATTTAAGTGTGATTATTTAGATTTAGGTAGATACAATAGATTTACTCACAATTCAAGAGCAAGGATGGAAAACTATGACCGTCACTACTGCGAAAAAAATGACATTTGAGGAATATCTAACCTATGAAGATGGCAGCGATCGCCTTTATGAATTTAACGATGGAGAATTGGCTGAAATGACTCCAGCAACGGTATTTCATAATGATTTGATGATGTTTTTTGCTTTCTTTTTGCAATCAGAAATAAGTCACTCCAATCATCCATACTGTGTGCGTGTCAATAGTACTGAAATATTCAATGGTAAAAGAACACGTCGTCCTGATGTTTTAGTGATGACGCTTGCTCAGAAGAAAAGCTTAGGAAACCAGCCAGATATTTTGCATGAGCCATGTTTGTTAGTAATTGAGATTGTCAGCCCAACTTGTCGCTCAGTAGATACCGTCGAGAAGCGGAAGGAATATGCACAATTTGGGATTCCTGAATATTGGATTGTTGATTTTTTGGTGGGAACGTTTTCGGTTTTAACTTTGGTAAATGGAAGTTATGTTGAGAAAGTATATAGAGAAGCCGATCGCATTGCCTCTGACATTTTCCCCAGTATTTCGCTATCGATGGATCAAGTAATGGCAAGCATATAACTTTGCTAGTTAAAGCCGCCAACCTCATCGATCCCGTCAAGACAATAGCAGCAGCCATTCTCAGTATTTGGCAAGCTTAACCGAACTTTTAAGCTATGAGGCAATTTATCCAATTGAGAAGGTCAGTTGAGATTCGTTTTTTTGACTGACGAAGACTGTTCATTGGCAAATCTTGGTGCAGGACTACGGAATAGATATTGAAAATCCCTTTGGCGATCGGCAACAGGTTCGGGGCCATAACCCCATAAACTCTTGTAATAGAAGAAAGAAACCCCCAAACCGCGATTTCTGGCATTTATAGCTTGAGAATAGACCCTAGACATCGGTACACTGCTATTACGGAGTCCAGAGAGAATGGCGATCGCAGTGGAAATTTTACCTTGTACTTCCACAATTTCAGGACGACTAATTTGAGCTAGAAAATCATCTAGGTCATCACGGTATACCTGCACCAGTAATTCATCAACAAAGCCTTGACGCACCCAGCTTAGCCAGTCTTGTAACTGTTGCCTATAGGCGAAGTCATGATAATTAGGAGACACTGAAAAGATTACATTGGGCTTTCTTTGCTTCACAGCTTTACTTAGCCTTGACATAAAAGCCGTAATTTTGTTAGCTCGCCAGCGTACCCAATTAGGATCATTGACATCGGCGGGAGCCGCTTTTTTAGTTTCTTGACGATAAAGATTGAGAGTGTAGCGATCATAGCCAAAGGTTTTGGGAAGACTGGTGTGATCGTCAAACTGAATACCGTCCAAGTCATACTTAGAGACAGCTTCTAAGATAAGGTCTGTCAAAAACTGCTGCACTTCAGGATGAAACGGATTGAGCCATGCCACTTCACCTGCGGCTGTGATCGAAGTTTTACTACCATCACGTTGTTGGGTGAGCCAATCAGGATGGGTGATCGCCAGCTCAGACATTTGCGGAGCCATAAATCCAAACTCATACCAAGGCATCACTAATAAATTATTTTGATGCCCCTGACTGATGATATCCGCAACAATATCTTGTCCTTCAGAACCGCGATAGACAAAAGGTTGGTTTCCTGCTGCTTGAGCCACAGCACTGGGGTACATCACGTAGCCTGAATTCCAGACAACGGGATAGATAGTGTTGAAATTGAGTTGCTTAAGTTGTTTGAGAGCTTCGCCAAGCTTTTGGCGATCTCTAAGTACTGAGAAGTCATTACTAGTTAGCCATACGCCCCGAATCTCTTGGCGCTTGTCTACAGGTGGATTTTGGGGAGGGATAGGTTGGTTTAATTGCGGAGGTTGCGGCTTAATTTGGGCGATCGCCTGATCATTCGCCCAAAATGCAGGAATTAGGCTATGTAAAAGTACGGTAGTTGCAAAAGTTACGACAAAAAGAAATGACAAAAAACGTTTGCGCGATCGCCGCATTTGCCTAAAGCTATGTCTAAGATTATGCCTAAAATTATTTTCTTGCCAATTTTGGGGCATAAAACTTGTTAGGAGTTGCATTAGTCGCATAAGTATCGATAATTAGACTAGGTAAAAATACTGATCGCAATCCTCATTGTAAGTCTAGGTTTCGCGATATTGGTTTTGAGTAAGACGCTGTAAAACTAGACTTAGTTTCGGTGCTGAGAATTAAAATAGCCTCAAAAAGCTACTTAGAGTTTGTTACAGATCTCATCGGCGAGACAAGAGTATTTTTGCCGAATCACATTAATATAACGTTTTGTAAGCTAAAAATAATTATGAGGTTTGCAATGCTATGGGCGTTGTAAACCCAATTAATCTATGAGGAGTGTGCTGTAATGCTTAAGCAAAACCATCGAGCATGGGTGGAAGTCGATCTCTCAGCAATTAAGCATAATGTGCATCAATTAAAGTCTCTGCTAACTGCGCCTACGGAGTTAATGGCGATCGTCAAGGCTGATGCTTACGGGCATGGGGCAATCGATGTCAGCCAAACCGCGATCGAGGCGGGTGCGACTTGGTTAGGAGTTGCCACAATTCCTGAGGGAATTCAGTTGCGTTGTGCGGGAATCACAGTTCCGATTGTGATTTTAGGTGCAACGAACGGGGTTGATGAGATCAAGGCGATCGCTGAATACCGCTTACAACCGACGATTTGCAATCCTAAACAAGCGTTGATTTATCATGATGTTCTGTCGCAAACTGGCGAACAGATTCCTGTCCATCTCAAAATTGATACAGGCATGTCGCGACTAGGGGTAAATTGGCAAGAGGCGATCTCCTTTGTGCAACTGGTGCAGCATTTACCAAATTTAGAAATTATCAGTGTTTACTCGCACTTTGCTACTGCTGACGATCATGATCGTACCTTCATGGAATTGCAAATTCAGAGGTTTGAGCAAATAATTGCCGCACTTAAGGCAGAGGGGATTTATCCGCCACGTATTCACATCTGTAATACCGCAGCAATGTTGTGCGATCGCCAAATTCATTTCGATATTGTACGAACTGGGTTAGGTATTTATGGGCTTTATCCTGCGCCCCATCTCAAAAATATTGTCGATCTCCGTCCTGCGCTCACGGTCAAAGCACGGATTACTCAAGTCAAAGAAATCAAAGCAGGTACAAGTGTCAGCTATGGGCGATCATTTATCGCGTCACAGGATATGACGATCGCCACTGTAGCGATCGGCTATGCTGATGGCATTCCACGCGGTCTATCCAATCGCATTCGTGTATCCGTGAATGGCCAAAAAGTTGCTCAGATCGGCACAATTACGATGGATCAATGTGCGATCGATGTTACCCATGTCTCAAATGTTCACGTTGGTGATGTAGTGACATTTCTAGGCGGAGGTTCAGAGAATAATGCTGATGATTGGGCTAATTTGTTAGGCACAATTTCTTGGGAAGTTCTCTGTGGGTTTAAGCATCGTCTCCCTAGAATTAATGTAGTAGGCGAAATTAGGAAGCCTGAAGCACTATCAGGATCATCACAACTTGGACTTGACTGAGCCAAGGATCGCAAATTAAATAAAACC
>JBJTVM010000204.1:0-8022 GCA_046081205.1 Pseudanabaena sp.
TAATACCAAATTAAAAAATGGCGTAGCCATTTTTTAATTTGGTATTATTTTAGAATTAGGAATTGGGGCTTGGACTCCAAGCCCTTACCAGTAGAAAAGTGTAGGGATTTGGTCTCCAAATCCTCAAGTGACTTAGTTAGGTATCGTTGCGGACTCTAAGCCTGTTGCTTTTCCAAACTTGCGAAGGCGATCGCTTTCGGGTTCCATCCATGAATAGACAAAGTGACTGATGCAATTAATCTTTGGTTGCCTCGCAAGGATCGCTCGCGTTTGAATCTCAAAGCTAGGATGTCTATCAAAGCTCTGCCCCCAAGTTCCCGCTAAAACTGGACAAACTAGAGTCTCAGGCGCAGACTGGCGAACAACCTCAGCAACCTGCTCTGCAACACACTGACCATCAGCACAAATTGCATAGGTCATGGGATGGCGTTCCATGAATTTTGGGAATCGATCCCAAGGTTGCATTTTAGGATCGAATCGACCTGCCTCAATCCGATTGCCTCCAGGGAAGAAAACTGTTCCAATGGGAATATTATTTTGTTGGAGTGGCGTAGTAATCGTATTGACAAAATTAATTACTCCTCGATAGGCGTGATTAGTGGCAATATTCCAGAGCAACCCCTTAGTAATCGTGGCAGTTTCCCTAGGATTTCTGATATTGGTTGGCTGTACCTTGATGCTCTCTGTTAGCTTTTTCTCGGTCTGAATAACATCGTCAGCCGTGATATCACCATTTTGGAGATAAATAGCCATTAACTCACGCACATTTTTATTGTCAATACTATTAAGCAAAGCCGATCGCGAAGCCTGTCCATGAATCCAAAGCTGCTTGACATTATTGATCAATTCACCCGTAGAATTAGTGGGATAGCGCACATAGTCAAATACCATCCCGTCAGGATTGCGTTTCATTAAAGCTTTAACTACGCCCGTCAGATCAGCTTTGGCGATCGCGCTATAGGGATCAGCAAATAAATGATCAACTTCATAGGCATCTTCATAAAAAGCACGTCCATTGCTAACCAAATTGGGATCAAAATTTGTATTGGCAATACTATTTTCTCCTTTGCCATTAAGAGCTAAAGCTCCTGCTTTCCCCTTGATTTCGCTATAGCCATAGCCAAAATTCATTGTAAATGACCATCCATAGACTTTGATGCCCCGTTCTCGACCGATCTTGATCGCCTGTTGCCATAGATCATAATCCGCTGGTACTTCCCCAGCCTTGACAGCTTCCTCCATCACCGATCGCCAAGGAGTTGGATTGTCAGCAACAGGGAGCAAGACGCGCCCATCATAAAAGACTTCAACAAAAACTTGGTTATAGCCACGATTTGCCATTTTGTCGAAAACATCCTCTAAAACGCCTGACTTAACGTCATTGGGATATAGCCTTACCCAAGTGGCTTGCGTTTGTGGTGTGCTGCGATCGCGACAAGCTTGTAGTTCAGCCTTATGTTTTTGGACAATGGCTTGATATTGCAATTTAGCATTGGCGTTACTAGGGCTTATGACTAAAGCTGATTTTCGCAGCTCATGTTTTCGCAAAATTTCTGCCTTGCTAACGTCACAAGTAGGTTTGCCCCACAGAATTTTATCTGGTAAAGATCCAGCGATCGCTTTCCCTGCAAAAGCTGAGTTTAAGATCGCCAGAGAAGCGTTCGTCAACAAATTAAATTTATTGATCTTGCTTAGATTTCTTTTGTATTTCATAGACTAAAAAATGGTAATCCCAACATAAGGAGACAGCCTAGAGATAAATCCTATACTATTCGCGTTTTCATAGACGAACTTGGCTTAACAATGTGGCACACTTACAACTGTATTTCATAATGCCCTTCACCATGCTTCATAACCCCGCCAGATTTAAGCCTAGCCCTATCGAAGATGATTCTGAAGAAAATGATGAAGAATTGGAGTTTTATGACTTTAATGAACCCGAACCAGGTAGTCCACCTGGAACGCTGATCATTGATGAAGATGCGACTATTCCCAATATCTTCTTGATTGATTACAATGCCGATGAAGCTCTAGGCATACAGCTTGCTACGCCCGAAGACTGCTTCCCCTATCTAGATAGCCACTCAGTGTCATGGGTAGATGTGCAAGGCTTGGGTTCTGAAGAAGTCTTGAAGCGTTTAGGCAAAGTGTTTAAATTACATGAGTTAGTCCTTGAAGATATTGTGAATATTCCTCAACGTCCAAAGGTAGAAAGCTTTGAGGATCAGGAATTAATCATTTTGCATATGGTTACGAGCCGTGAAGATGGTCGGGGTTTTTATGATGAACAGGTAAGTTTAATCTTAGGTAGAAACTATATTCTTACTGTCCAAGAAGAACCTGAAAATGACGTATTTGAGCCAATTCGTCAGCGCATCCATCGCAATCGTGGGGTAATCCGATCGCAAAAAGCTGATTATCTTGCCTATGCTCTAATTGATGCGATCGTTGATGGATTTTTCCCTGTACTAGAGGACTACGGCGAACGTCTCGAAGATTTGCAGGATGAAGTGGTGGAAAAACCCACCCGCCAAACTCTCGATAAAATCCATAAGATCAAGCGTGAACTTTTGTTGCTCCGTCGTGCAATTTGGCCGCAGCGTGACGCAATTAATTCTCTAATTCGTGAAGAAAGCCCTTTGATTGATCGCGAGGTAAGGGTTTTCTTGCGAGACTGTTATGACCATACGGTACAGGTAATGGACATGGTTGAGACCTATCGCGAACTTGCCGCCAACTTGATGGATATTTACCTATCATCTTTAAGCAATAGCACCAACGAGATCATGCGATTCTTGACTGTGATCTCAACGGTATTTATTCCCCTTACTTTTGTGTCGGGAGTCTATGGGATGAACTTTGATACTGGGTTTCCGTGGAACATGCCTGAGTTAAAAATGCCCTATGGATATCCTTTATTTTGGCTATTGATCACGTCTATTTCTGGTGGATTGCTATTTTACTTTTGGAAAAAAGGCTGGCTATTTAGTCCAAAATAACGACCGAGTTATGGATTAACATGAGTTCGATATTGCCATTTGTGGCGTGCGAAGCACGCCGCAAATGGCGAGAAATGGCAAGAATTGCTTAGCGATTCTTACCATTTCTCGTTTTCGTCCAACTGACGTTGGATTATAGCTTTTGAGCTAAAATGTTAGAAACCATTTAAGAATTGTCCAAATCCCCCCCAGCCCCCCTTAAAAAGGGGGGAGAATTAAATTCTTCCCCTTTTTTAAGGGGGATTGAAGGGGATCTTTTAGAGCTTTTAACTGATCGATCCCCCCTAACCCCCCTTACGAAAGGGGGGAAAGATTAAAAAAGTCCCCCTTTTTAATGGGGATTGAGGGGGATCTTTTAGAGCTTTTAACTGATCGATCCCCCCTAACCCCCCTTACGAAAGGGGGGAAAAGATTAAAAAAGTCCCCCTTTTATAAGGGGGATTTAGGGGGGATCAAAACTTCTCAAACACTGTCTTCCTTATAGTCAAAATAACTTATTAAAAACTGAGATATGTCTACTCCTGAAGCTTTAAAAGAAAGATTTGTGGCGATCGCCAGCAAGCGTGAATTATTAGTGCAATTGTCTCTCAAAGAAAATCTGGGCAGCTTGAGCATCGATGTGATCCAAGCCTTAGAAGAACTTGATGACCTCTTAATTGAAATCAGAAAAATCTTCCCTGATTGGCAACAGAATTAACATTTAGTGGCGCGGCGAATCTGCACCACTAAATTAACAATAAAATATTTTGATGGCTCCTAAAATAACCTCTTTCCATTCTCAAGTTAATGTCCAGCGTCAAGTCAAGATCCCCATGCGCGATCACCTTAACTTGACGGCTGATATTTATCGACCCAAAAATGTTGACAAGCCTTTACCAGTGCTATTGATGCGCTTGCCCTATGGTCGAGCGATCGCCTCTAGTTGCACCTATGCTCATCCCAGTTGGTATGCTAGCCAAGGCTATATTGTGGTGATCCAAGATGTGCGTGGTTGTGGTACTTCTGAGGGTGAGTTCTATCCATTTCGTCATGAATATGATGATGGATTTGACACGGTGGAATGGTGTGCAAAGGAACTAGAAGGCAGTAGCGGTAAGGTGGGAATGTATGGATTTTCCTATCAAGGGGTAACCCAATTTCAAGCGGCAGTAAAGCAACCTAAAGGACTGGTGACGATCTGTCCGAGTATGGCAACGGCGGATCTATATCATGGTTGGTTTTATTTTGGTGGTGCGCTTTGTCTGGACTTTGACTTAGGTTGGGCTTTGCAGCTAGCTCAAAATCGGGCATGGTATCTAAAAAAAGAACCACAAGCTACTAACCTGTTTGCAGCCCAAAAGCAGTTTTCTAAGTGGTTAGAGACATTACCATTAAGCGAAATAGAATTATTTAAGAATGAGTCTTTTGGAGATTTTGGTCAATTCTTTTTTGATTGGATTGGGAACCAGCAAGCAGATGATCAATATTGGCAACAGCTAAATCCTCACAGTTATTTTGATCGCTATGATTTACCTGCTTTACATATTGCGGGATGGGCAGATATTTTCATTGAGGCGACGATTAACACTTACCATCAAGCCAAATCCGCAACGACTAAACCACAGCATCTAGTTGTTGCACCTTGGCAGCATATGCCTTGGCTACCGAAAGTTGGCGAGATTGATTTTGGTGAAGCGGCTATTTCTAAAATTGATCAATTGCAAGTGGATTGGTTTGATTTTTGGTTAAAGGGAATTGAGAATGGAATCTGCGATCGCGTTCCTGTGCAGATGTTCTTGATGGGCAAAAATCACTGGCTAGATCTACCAGAATTCCCAAAAGATACTCTTACAAAAGAATTCTATCTCGCTGCTCAAAAACAATTAAGCGACCAATCACCAACCACCAATCACCAATTACCCGATATCTACGTCTACGATCCCCGCAATCCCAACCCCACAACTCTCTACGGATTCTACGATCAGCGCAATGTGCATCATCGTTGGGATGTATTGGTTTATGAGAGTGCAGAACTGGAGCAAGAGATCTCGATCGCAGGTATTCCCAAATTTGTTCTCTATGCGGCTACTACGGCTCCTGATACGGATTGGGTAATTAAGCTCTTAGATATTTATCCCGATGGTAAGCAAATGCTGGTGTCAATGGGTGTTTTACGAGCAAAATTCCGTAAATCATGGACTGAGCCTGAATGGATTGAATCGGATGTGGTGCATGAATATCGGATTAAGCTACGTCCAACCTGTCAGAATTTTGCTCAAGGACACAGGATCGGCGTAGCGATCGCTAGTTCTGCTTTTCCTGCGATCGAGCGACATTCAAATACACAGAAGTTACCATCAGAGGCAACAGTCAGTGACTTGGTGGAGGCAACGCAGCAAATTTTTTATGGTGCTGATTATCCTTCTTGTTTGCAGTTGCCAGTTTGTTAGAGATAGCGAGATAGCGGACTAATCACGTCCTTACCTCCATAATTGAGATGCACAATAAATGAAATTATAGAGTAACTTGCCTAAATAGTACATGATATCGTCGGACTAACATGCTATTTAGATAATTAGCCAGAATTTTTCTGTATAATGTACTATGTAAATTAATTAGCTAAAATTTTTCTGTATAATACCCCTGTTAGTGTGATTAGCCAGAAACTTGATTTTCAGCCTAATCACATTATAGTCGTATTAGACAGAAAAATTCAGTCTAATACTCTAATACATAGTTTGGCGGCTTGAGTTGCTGGTGGAGACAGTTCTCCGACCTTACCTGTTTGGGTTCAGCATTTAAGTAATAAGCGAGGAAATACTGGGTGCTTGAAGCTAAGCAAGGCTATGATAAGACTGAGTCTCTCTAGGAGTTTGAAATGAAGTTACCAGAGCCACAAACAAGGACATTCTCAAGCTTGGTAGGTGAGATTGAGAAGGGGCAAATTAAAATCCCACAATTTCAGAGAGACTTCGTTTGGACAATGCAGAAATCGGCTGGTCTTATAGATAGCATCATTAAAGGCTATCCGATTGGCACTTTTATCTTTTGGAGAACTAAAGAAAGACTTCGATCAGTAAAAGAGCTTGGCAAACAAGTTCTGCCAGACCCTGAACAAGGTGAATTAGTTGATTACGTTTTAGATGGGCAACAGAGGCTAACTAGTTTATTCGCTAGTCTACGAGGCATTACGCTGACAAGAGAAGATGGTAGAGAAGACGATTTCTCAAGAATATTTATTGATCTGAATGCAGAAGAATCTGAGCAAATTGTTATCACTGATCTTGAAGGAAAGAATGAAAAATGTCTAATAAGTATTCTTCAATTGCTAACTGGAGATTTTATGCTTTTGGCATCGTATCCCCAGCAATACCATGAGAAACTTAAAATATATAAAAATAGAATCGAAAGTTACCAATACTCGATAATTCTCGTCAAGGATGCGCCCATAGACATTGCTACAGAAATTTTCACAAGAATCAACGTTGGTGGAAAGCCATTGTCTTTATTTGAGATCATGGCGGCTAAAACATTTGACTATGAGAAAAATTTCGATTTGAGAGAAAAGTTTCAAGAATTAATAGACAGTTTAAAGCCTCTTAACTACGAAACAATTTCAGATGCTACAGTACTTCAAATCGTTTCTATAATCCTTTCCAAAGAATGTAAGAGACAGGTAATTTTGCAGCTTAATAAGAATGAATTTATTAGCACTTGGGAGCAGGCAATAGACTCTATAGAACGAACGGTAGAGTACTTCAGAAATTCATATCGAATCCCAGTCTCTCAGTTACTTCCATACAATGCGCTAATAATTCCCTTTTCATACTTCTTTTTTCACCACAAAGATAAGCCAACTGGCGATAAGCAAAAGTATCTAGAGGACTTTTTCTGGAGATGTGCTTTGTCTGGACGATACTCTTCTGCGGTAGAGAGTAAATTAGCGCAAGACGTGAAAAGAATTGATCAAATTCTTGCGGGGGAACTACCCAGTTATGATTGGTCAATTGATACCTCAGAAGAATTCATTAAAAACAACGGATGGTTTAGTGCTGCAAGAAGCTATATCAAAGCAATATTGTGTATATATGCTTATCAGCAACCCAAGTCTTTCAATGATAATGCGATTGTAAACATTAGCAATTACTGGCTTAAACAGGCAAATAGTAAAAACTATCATCACTTTTTCCCAAAAGCGTATTTAAAGACGAAAGAATATGGTGTTTTTTATATAAATCACATCTTAAATATCACGATAGTCGATGATTTCCTCAATAAGAGAGAGATTGGAGCAAAAGCACCCTCAAAATATATGAGTAAATTCCGTGCAAATCCTGATCTGTCCAGTACTATGATGACTCACTTAATCGAAGATCTGAATATTTTTGGAATATGGGATGACGACTATGACAAGTTTTTCGATGAACGAGCAAAAATTGTTAGTCGTGAGCTTTCAAAAAGAATAATCAAACAGGAAGTTGACAGGAAAGGTCAAGCAAATCTGGTTGATGACTTTGATGAAGAGTTAACGAGAGCCGAGTAGTTTGCAGCTGCCCAACACTGCGCCGTAACGGATGGATGAAAGTTTTGAGTGGTGATGCAAAGGTTCTGGAGTTTAGACTAATTAATTTATCTGTTTTTAGCCAAGATTAGACATTCAAAAATGAATTAATTCGTTGATGAGTTGCAAAAAATTAGTGGCGATCGCAAAGATTAAGTTTTGATGAGCAATCGGGGCATAACAAATCATTGGAGTGGACAATGCTGAAGTGTGCAAGCTTGCAGCAAAAGTTATCTTGACGCTCAATTAAGCTATTAGGTGGATCATGGAAGTTGTTCCCGGGACTGAAGGTTACCAAAGGTCAATCGAACCATTTATCCAAACCAGTCAAGCGCTATCGTTCAACGTTGTCTGTAGCGACTTTCTTCGTTTCATCCCAGCGCCTCCCTGTCGAGTCTTGGATATTGGAGCAGGAGCTGGACAAAACTCAGCGGCACTGGCAGCACTCGGTCATGCAGTAACAGCAGTCGAACCCATGATCCC
>JBJTVM010000205.1:0-25108 GCA_046081205.1 Pseudanabaena sp.
CTATAAACTAACTCTCCCTTATTCCTTCTAAATTTTAGTAAACCAATCTAGATCAACTTCAACAGACTCAATCATTTTGATGTGAACACCAAGTTTTAAATCCTTCAATCGATGAACCAATTGTTCTCCATCAATTAGGTCGATCGGGGGCGCACCATCTCGTGTTGCTTCCTTTACCGCATCTCTAGTGAAAGTTCCAGTCGTTACGAATAAACCCTTATCGGTTCTTCCTTGCATAGCACCACGAAAATCTCGAATCTGGCTCGCTGTAACTGCTCCTTGATAGCGTTTGCATTGAAATAAAACGTGAAAGCTCAAAAATCCATTAATACGCGCAATTCCCACACCATCAATTCCACCATCCCCTGATTTTCCTGTTACCTGTACTTGAATGAATCCTGACTCTCGTAGCAATCTTTGGGTGAGTCGCTCAAATGCGTCTGGACTCAGCGAGAGTAAAACGTTATGAAGCTTTTGATGCCATGCTATTTCTTCTAAATGTTCAACAGATGCTACTAGTTCATTTGCATTATCGATACCAGCAAAATCTTCTTTTGTATTACCATTAGCTGACTGACCTTTAACAACTCTGACAATTTCTTTAGGATCGATATCATCTAAGTTAATTGCAGTTGACGTTAAAGCCCATACTCCACGAGCAGAATTTTCAATTAGCCCATATTTTTTCAAATAAGTTCTAGTCCAGCCTGCACGATATTCAACCTCACTTTTAGATGTATTACCGTGTAAAACATTGAGTACTTCATCGGACAAGTTTAATAGGCGGAGCACTTCACTATTAATTTCTTCAATTGTTCCAGAGCCGCCCAAGTTTTTTAGCGCGTGAAGAATAGGAAGGATTAGCGAGTCATATGTAGGTACTATTTGCTGCTGGCTCATGAAAAATGAAAATAATCTTATTTTGCTATTTATTATAGGATCTTTGCAAGATCTAACCCAAGTTCAAAAATCTCATTGATCGCAAGCATTTCACCATCCGTAGTCATAAACTTATGATCCTTAGTAGCTCTGATGCGATCGCCATTTTCTAGCTCATATTCAAATACTTCCTGATTGCCGCGATCGTGCCATTGAGCGATTGGTTGCGTATAGACAAATCCATTCTCATCAACACTGTAAACCTGACATTCGATTTGATGTTCTACGATTTTACCGATAGGCATTAAGCCATATTCCACAGTTCGCACTAAAGTATCGTAACTGAGGCAATACTCGGCAAAGAGAACCATCTGATCGAAGAGATCGTTAGAAATTTCTTTTCTAATGCCATTTTTCGCACAACCATCAAGGAAAATAGAACGCTGTTTTTCCATCTCTTCAGGTTTCTTTTTACCCATCGCCCGCCGCAATAAATCCGCAGCACCAAGCGAATAGCCAGCTAATTCTTGAGCCATTTTCATGATCTGCTCTTGATAACAAAGAACTCCATAAGTATTGTTTAATATAGCTTCCAGCATTTGGTGCTGATACTCGATCGCCTCTCGACCATGCTTACGATTGATGAATTTCGGAATTAGCCCTGCATCCAAAGGACCTGGGCGATAGAGGGCAAGAATTGAAGATATATCCTCAATATTGGAAGGCTTGAGATCTTTAACGATCTGCTTCATGCCCGATGATTCTAATTGGAAGACACCTTCAAGATCGCCTTTTTCTAATAGCTTATAGGTTTTTTGATTGGCATCTGTGGACATATCGGGCGCGATCGCATCAATATGGAAATTCGGATCTTGATTGTTGCGAATTAGCTTACTGGTATGCTCAATGGTTGTCAGATTTCGCAGCCCTAAGAAGTCCATTTTTAGCAAGCCGAGAGACTCTAAATCCTCCATCGTGTATTGAGTCACTACCTGACCTTCATTACTGCGCTGTAATGGCACAACCTCATCCAATGGGAAAGGCGAAATGACTACACCTGCGGCATGAACACCTGAACTTTTGTTCACACCTTCGATACGCATTGCCATGTCCAGCCATTCAAATACTTTCCCATCCTGTTTGTAGCGATCTCGAAATTCAGGAGCAGGGGATTCCTCAGAAATCATTACCTTTAATTTTGCTGGCTTACCACGGGAAACGGGAATCATCTTCGCCATTTTGTCGGCTTCGCTGTAGGACACATCTAGCACTCGTCCTACATCTTTGAGAACTGCTTTGGATGTTAGACGGTTAAATGTGACAATTTGAGCGACTCTTTCCTGTCCATAGCGCTGAGTTACATAATCAATCAATTCACCACGGTGATCGATACAGAAATCGGTATCAATATCAGGCATCGACTTCCGCTCAGGATTGAGAAATCGCTCAAACAGAAGTCCATGATGAATTGGATCAATATTCGTAATCCCTAGGGAATAGGCAACTAAAGACCCTGCGGCACTACCTCGCCCAGGGCCGACAGGAATCTGCTTATCTCTGGCATATTTGATGTAATCCCAAACCACCAAAAAGTAAGTAGAGAAACCCATCTGCATAATGATCCCTAATTCAAAACGCAAGCGCTCCTGATAGTCCTGAGAAATCTCAGCATGGGTTTTGGCGTTGAATCTTTGTAATAAACCTTGCCATGTCACCTCTTCAAAATAAGTATCCGCAGTATGTCCTTCGGGAATGGGGTAGTCAGCAGCACGGGGATCGCGCATAAGGTCGTAGGGCTTGACTTTTGCAGCAGCTTCAAGGGTATTGGCAAGAGCTTCTTCGATTACTTCATCTTCTAAATGATCACGAAATAGTTGCTTCATCTCATCATAGGATTTGAGATATTCCATGCCACTATAACGGAGCCGATTCTCGTCAGAAATTAATTTTCCCGTTTGAATACAGAGCAATGCATCATGGGCTTCTACATCCGAGCAAGAGGTAAAGTGAGAGTCATTGGTGGCAATCACTTTAATATCAAATTCCTTAGCAATCTTGCAGATTTCTACATTCACAATCCGATCTTCAGGATAGCCATGATCCTGAATTTCTAAATAATAATCATTCCCGAAATGTTCTTTATACCAAGCTACAACTTCTCTCGCTAAGGTAGGATCGCCTTTGAGAATTGCTTGAGGAACTTCTCCCGCTAAGCATCCCGAAGTGAGTATCAATCCTTCTTTATATTTCAATAAATAATCTTTACTAATACATGGACGAGCGAAAATTCCTTTGCCTTGAAAGCCTTGCAAATGGGAAATGGAAGTCAGTTTAACGAGATTGCGATAGCCCTGTGTATCTTTGGCGAGGACACATTGATGATATTTTTTCTTTTTTTCTTGCTTAGTAATGTCACCATTGAGGACATACATTTCATTGCCAATGATTGGCTTAATCCCCTTAGATTTGCAGACCTTGATTAGCTCGATCGCCCCATACATGACTCCATGATCAGTTAAAGCGATCGCCGGCATTCCCAGCTCAACGGCGCGACTAACCATATCAGGGATCTGACTTGCCCCATCGAGCAAACTATATTCAGTATGAACGTGTAGCCCAACAAATCCAGTCATAGCGATCTACAAAATCAAATTTAAACAGTCAGGTTAACATGATTGATAATAAGTTTTAAAAAAGTATGGCAAAGCCATACTTTTTTAAAACTTATTATGGCGCGGCAAAGCCCTAAGTTCTATACAGATGTTGCTGAAGCGAACTCTTGTTTCTGCTCATTAAGTTGTTCAAGAATTGGAGAACTCTCTAGCTCAGAACCATTGTCAAAACGCTGTTTTTGCAAATCTAAAGCCGCTTTAATTAAGCCTTGGAAAAGGGGATGGGGACTACTTGGGCGAGATTGGAACTCAGGATGGAATTGCGTGGCAATAAAGTACGGATGACTAGGAAACTCGATCGCTTCGACCAAACGCCCGTCAGGAGAAGTACCACTAATCACATAGCCCGACTCCAGAAATAGCGATCGATAAGCATTATTAAACTCATAACGATGGCGATGACGTTCATAAATTACCGATTCTTGATAAAGCTCACTAACTAGAGTGTTCGGCGCAAGACGACAGGCGTATAGACCTAAACGCATTGTGCCGCCTAAATTAACCACATCTTGCTGTTCTGGCAGAAGGTGAATAACAGGATTTTGGGATTCTGGATTAAACTCGGCACTGTTAGCATCGCCCAGTTGCCCAACATTTCTAGCCCAATCAATCACCGCACATTGCATTCCTAAACATAATCCTAAAAATGGAATCCGATGATCCCGAGCATACTTCACAGCGGCAACTTTACCATCAACGCCACGATGACCAAATCCTCCAGGCACAACGATCGCATGGACATCTTTGAGGAATTTTTCTGCGCCATAGGCTTCGATATCTTCGGAATTGATCCAGCGTAAGTTGACATTGCTATTAACAGCGATCGCGCCATGCTTGAGGGCTTCAATCACCGAGAGATAGGCATCAGTTAAGCGCACATACTTACCCACGATCGCCACTTCTACTTGATACTCAGAGCGATAGAGACGCTCGACAAGGGTTTGCCAACTGCGAAGATCGGGTTGACGCTGTTGCATACCAAGGAGCCGCAATACTTGCTCAGCTAAGCCTTCCCGTTCCATCGCTAGCGGCACTTCGTAGATACTTTTCACATCTTGACCTGTCATTACGCACTCAGGCAACACGTTGCAAAATTCGGAGACTTTATCCTTGATGTTTTGAGGCAAAGGGCGATCGCTACGACAAACTAAAATATCGGGCTGAATCCCTACGGATTGCAATTCCTTAACTGAATGTTGCGTGGGCTTAGTTTTCATCTCCCCTGCGGAGGCAATCCAAGGCATGAGGGTAACATGCATATACACCACATTTTGCCGACCCACATCCTTACGAAACTGACGAATTGCTTCGATAAAAGGTAAGGATTCAATATCGCCGACCGTACCGCCAATTTCGACAATCACCAGATCGGGATTACCGTTATTCGCTACACGATGAATGCGTTCTTTAATTTCATTGGTAATATGCGGGATCACCTGTACCGTACCGCCTTGATAGTCACCACGCCGTTCTTTATTGATCACACCTTGATAGATAGCACCTGTGGTGACATTACTCAGCTTTGACATGGAAGTATCAGTAAAGCGCTCGTAATGTCCCAAATCAAGATCGGTCTCTGCACCATCTTCGGTAACAAAAACTTCCCCATGTTGAAAAGGACTCATCGTACCAGGGTCAACATTGATATAGGGATCAAGTTTCAGAATTGCGATCGAATAGTCCCTAGATTTAAGTAATCGTCCCAAACTTGCGGCAACGATGCCCTTCCCGATACTTGAGACAACACCGCCAGTCACAAAGATATACTTAGCCATAAAATTTCTTTATAGGGTGCAATGGTAATTACTTCATCAACCATGCTCAACACAGTGATTATATAGCAAGGCTTAAGTTAGCAAAACCCAAAAGAGTAATGGTAGTGCTTTGCGCCGCCATTACTCTTTTGGCTCCAAATACCGCCCAATGGTTGAAGTCAGGATTTAGTTTTAGACATAAACTAAATCTAGAAACTTATTTAAGAATGAAATTGATCCCTCCCAACCCCCTTGAAAAAGGGGGGCGAATTTAATTCTTCCCCCTTTTTCAAGGGGGATTGAGGGGGATCTATTAGAGCTTTTAGCACCAGAAAGCAATTCTTAAATGATTTCTAAGCTTTGCAAAGTTTAAAATCAGATATATCAGGAAATTTTAAGGATGGATACTTGGGAAAGCTTTCGGATGGCAGGCAAAACCCTTGCAGCTAATCGTTTGCGTAGTACATTGACGATGCTCGGTATCATTATTGGTAATGCCTCCGTAATTTTGATGGTGGGGGTTGGACAAGGAGCGCAAAAATATGCTGCTGAGCAGTTTCAAGCCCTTGGCACAGATGTGATCTTTGTGATCACAGGTACTGACAATGCGCGGCGAAATGTAATCGCACCGCCCAATCGCCTAGTACTAGCGGATGCCGAGGCGATCGCCACTCAAGTCCCCACCGTTCGCAGTGTCGCGCCGCAGATTAACGGCTCCGAGCTAGCGATCGCCGGCAATAATACCAAACGCGCCACATTAATCGGCACAACCGAAACCTATGCGATCGTCCGCAATGCAGAAGTTAGTGCGGGCAGATTTTTTAATGAGGATGATATTAAACGCAATGCAAGGGTAATCACGATTGGGGCTGCGATCGCTGAGGAATTATTTCCGCAGGGATCGCCTGTAGGACAGACAGTGCGAATCCGAGGCACTAGCTATGAAGTAATTGGACTCATGTCCGAAAAAGGCGCATTTCTGGGTACAAACCAAGATGACACAATTTTTATGCCGATTACGACGATGACGGGGCAACTGACGGGGCGAACTTCTCCCTATGGTATAGCTGTCGCCGTAATCAATGTGTCTGCGACTAGCAATGCCAATGTGGACGCGGCGCAATTCCAAATTTCTAATCTATTGCGATTGCGCCACCGTACTTCCGATGTGAATGCTGACGATACATTTACAGTGCGTACCCAACAGGATGCTCTAGAAATCGTCGGCAATATTACTGGCGCATTGACAATCATGTTGGCAGCGATCGCAGGTATTTCACTGCTAGTTGGCGGTATTGGCATCATGAATATCATGCTGGTATCAGTCACTGAGCGCACCAGCGAAATTGGACTTCGCAAAGCGATCGGCGCTTCACCGAGCGATATTCTTACCCAGTTCACGATTGAGGCCGTGATTTTGTCGTTACTAGGAGGAGCGATCGGTACGGGTATTGGGGTTAGCGGCATTTTGTTCATCGCCGCAGTTTCACCGTTACAAGCAGGTGTATCGATTGGGGCAATTTGCTTAGCCGTCGGTGTTTCGGGCGGAATTGGTTTGTTTTTTGGCATCTTCCCAGCAAGACAAGCATCCAAACTCGATCCAATTGTGGCTTTGAGAAGTATTTAGTCTGCTTTGATGGGTTACGGCTACGCCTAACCCATCCTACTTTTTCCCTTTTTACCTTTTCCTTTTTCCTTTTTCCTTGAAAGCCTAACCCATCCTACTTTTTTCCTTTTTCCCTTTTCCTTTTTCCTTTTTCCCTTTTCCTTGAAAAATGATTACTACCAACGCGATCGCATCTATTCCCGAAGTATCTGATGATTCCAGGCGAGAAATCATCCGCCTGAATAATGTCTGTAAATTCTATGGTCAAGATGACACTCTCGTAAAAGCCCTTGATGATGTCAGTTTTGTAATTAAAGAAGGTGAATATTGCGCGATTATGGGTGCATCAGGTTCGGGCAAATCCACTTGTATGAATATCATTGGTTGCTTAGATAGCAGCACATCGGGGCAATATTTTCTAGATGAGCAGGATGTCTCGGATATGCAGGAAGGAGATCTGGCGAAAGTTCGCAATCTCAAAATTGGTTTTATCTTTCAGCAATATCATCTGTTACCACAACTCACTGCGATAGAGAATGTGATGTTACCAATGGCCTATGCCAATATTCGCCCTAAAGAACAAAAAGAACGGGCGGCGGCGGCTCTGGAACGAGTTGCCATGGGACATCGATTAAATAATCGTCCTAACCAAATGTCAGGCGGACAGCAACAAAGGGTGGCGATCGCGAGGGCGATCGTCAATAATCCTGTGATGTTACTTGCCGATGAACCGACAGGGGCGCTGGATTCCCATACTACGCAGGAGGTAATGGAATTATTTGGTGCGTTGAATGCAAGCGGGATTACGGTAGTGATGGTCACCCATGAAGCCGATGTTGCTCGCAGTTCAAATCGGATTATCTGGTTTCGTGATGGTCAAATCATTCACGATCATCTATCTCCATCGGATTTGAACCATGTCATTTAATAGAAAAGCGTCGCTTCGCGACGCTTTTCTATGAAATGACAAAGAGAGGTAGGGGCAATTCACGAATTGCCCCTACATCTCTTTGCTTTGTGGAAGTCTGAATCAATGCAGACCGCTAGCATTATTCTCGATCGCGATCGCCTCAATCTCATCGGCAGGTTTAAATCCAAAAACTTGGGAATAGAAATAGAACTCACCATCAAGGGCGCGTTTGATATTTTCGGCTTTACGGAAACCATGTTGTTCACCTTCAAAGGGAACATAGGCTACAGGCAAACCTTTTTTAAGTAAAGCATCCACCATCATCTCAGCTTGGTTCGGTGGTACAACCTTATCTTCTAAACCTTGAAAAAAGGAGATCGCACAGGATAGCTTATCGGTGAAATGAATTGGCGATCGCTGAATATAGATATCCTTTTGCTCAGGATATTTACCAATCAAACTATCGAGATAGCGCGACTCAAACTTATGGGTATCCGTAGCTAGAGCTTCAAGATCACAGATGCCATAATGACTTGCACCTGCCTTGAAGTCATCGCGAAAGGTCAAAGCACAAAGGGTCGTGTAGCCGCCAGCACTGCCTCCAGAAATCGCCAAGCGATCGCCATCCACTAAACCTTGCTCTCCGAGAAATTTCGCACCATTGGCACAGTCATCAACATCAACGATGCCCCAATTACCTTTGAGGCGATCGCGGTATTCACGTCCATAGCCAGTACTGCCGCCGTAGTTGACATCTAGCACTGCAAAGCCGCGACTTGTCCAATATTGAATGCTAAGACTCAAGCTTCCCGAAGTTGAAGCTGTGGGGCCACCATGACTTTTGACCAGCAAGGGTGGTTTTTCAGATGCATCTGCTTGAAAGTCCTTGTTTTTAGGAGGATAAAATAATCCATAGGCTGTTTTCCCATGCTCTGTGGGAAATTCTATGGGCTGAGCGGCGGAAATATAGTCTGGGTCAAGTTGTAAATCTGAGGCAACACGGATTTTTTGCCAAGTGCCCGTTGGCAAATCTAGCAACACAATCGCCGTTGGTTCTGTGGCTGAACCACCATGAAATACAGCGCGATCACCTTCGCAATGCAACCCTGAAATAGAAGTAAAAGGTGTAGAAATTTCTTGTAAACCTGTTTCCAAATTAGCAGGATCGAGAATTGCTAAATGGGATTTGCCATGCTCTGTATAGGAGCAGAGGATTTTGTCATCACCAGTAAAGTCGTAGGTAGTCATCCCAAATACCCACTGTGGCAAGCCAAACTCAGCCGACTTTGGACAGAGTGCTTCCATCGCGATAGCTTCTACGGAAGTACGATAAAGATTCCACCAACCTGTGCGATCGCTTACAAAGTATAGCTTGCCATCGGGCGACCATTCTGGCTGAAATATTGACTCGTCAGTGCCGCCTGCGATCAGTTGCGGATTTTGAATTGTGAGAACACCAGTTTCTGATTCCCCAAGATCAGCAACCCAAAGCTCGGTTCCATCCCAAGGCATGTTTGGATGATTCCAGCTAATCCATGCCAGCTTATCACCAGTGGCATTCAAACGTGGCGAAGCATAAAAATCTGCACCTGTAACCAATACTTGAACATCTTCACCATTGCTAGTATTTACAGCCACTAAGGTGTTAATCGGTTCGCCTTCGCATGTATGATCTTCGCGCACACAGATCAATTTGCCATGAATACGATTCCAAACAAAATCGGCATAACGATAAGCACTTTCAGGTGTTAATGGTTTGCATGAACTACCACCAATTTTGCGATAAATGCAGCGATCGCTAAAGTTAGAGAAATAAATGCGTCCATCTTCTACTAGATATTCACCACCACCATATTCATGGACTAGCGATCGCGCATTGAGAGAGGCAGGTGTCATCTCCCGATAATTACCATTCATGTCATACCGCATGATTACATTTCTGCCCCCTTCCGTTGGTCTGCCCTCATTCCAATAGACATTACCCCCATCAATGGCGATCGCGCCGAGGCGAATACTACTAGAAACGATCAAATCAGAACTAATTGGTGATTTCCAAGAACCGTAAGGGGCAGCAGACATAAGTTTATGGTAAGGATTGCGAACTATCTATGGGGATGATTATATAGTGGAAAACGCACCCGCAGGGTGCGTTTTCCATTTATGTAGGAGTTTGGACAAGTGGTGTCATCAGTAGCGATCGCAGAGACTGGCGAAATTCAGAAGATAGATACTGCTCTTGGAGAGGTTGCCAACTTTGCCAAAATGCCATTGATTCTTGCTGCATCATCTGTGCGATCGTCGGCAGAGCCTTCGCCAAATTCTGCTTTAGTGCGGACTCCAGAAAATCTCGCAGGACAACATGATCTTGAAGTTGTCCAAGCGTCTCCTGCATTGTTTTAAACTCTTCTATTCTTTGAGCATAGGTGTCTTCATAAAAACCAGCAAAAAACTCAGTCTGATAGCGAACTCCCTTAATTTGCTTACGCAAGTCATGCAAATTATTACCAAATTTCCTTAATTGCTGATTTAACTCTGCGGGTTCTTCAATGGATATCAAGGTAGCCTTAGCCGACTCCATCGTTGTCCCCACTAGCCAGCCTGAATGCAGAAATAGCCGACAAATTAAGGGCAACATTAAATCTGGCAAAATTTCCAAAACTGATAAACTACACATCTTTGTATAGGTCGGCTGCACTAACCAATCTTGGAGTTCTTGCTTAAAGGTTTGATAGCGATCGCCATTGATAGTTTTCTGCAATTCCCGAAAGCTCTGAGCGCGTTTCTGGTGCAAATGTTTGAGAACCTGATCGAATTTAGACTCTTCGGCTTTCGACAATAAAGGCTGATAGTGGTCTATCAAAGTTTGTTGTAACACATCAAGATCTCGAGTCTCTCCCAAACTTCTAGCAATTTTGCCAATAGATGAATTATTAACTTCTTTAGGAAAGGCGATCGCATTGTCAAATACCTGAATCGCTGTTCGTAATCTTCGCATTCCGACTCGCATTTGATGCAAAGGTTCCATCTCTTGATCTCGAAGCACAGATTTTTCTTGATCAATAACTCTATAGAAATTTTGATGAATAATTTGGTGAGCATAATCACCAAGTAATACCGAGAGATCGAATTGATACTCTTTCATCTAATTTCACCTCAACTGATTGTACTTCTCCACTTGGGCTTAACCTAAAGAATTGAGGGAATTTGAATCAGAACTTAGATAGAGGGCTTTAACACAAACTTTTTGACGCTCCTTATCAGCACTAGATACAATCCATTGTAGAGGTTGCCCATATTTTTGTAACTCATCCTCAATGGCTTGATATAGAGTTGGTACTGTGTAGTGATTTTGTAGATCAACTTCTATACAAACTAGCTGTGTATCCATAAATTACTCTCTCCAAAAACAAATAAATTAGATCATTCCAAGCTTGCATTACCATGAGTGTAATGCCCTTAGTTGTGGCGTTTTTTTTGATTGATGAGATTCCATCCGATTAAGAACATCATCAAGAATCGAAATTGCTTCCGCAATAAATTCACCTTTATTAAGCATAACGCACTCAGCCCTTTCCGCCATCGCCGCATCAGTCATTTCGCCACGAGAGGGCGCTCCATCTTTTACTAGGCTTTCTAATACCTGAGTTGCCCAAATCACAGGAACATGAGCAGCTTCGCAAAGCCAGAGTATCTCTTCCTGTATTTCGATTAAACGTTGATAGCCAATTTCAACAGCTAAGTCACCTCTAGCAATCATTACCCCAAAGGATTGTTTACCAGCAGCATGGATAATTAATTCTGGCAAATTAGAAACAGCGATCGCGGTTTCAATCTTGGCAACGATCGCAGGACGGGTAACCTTTCCCGCAGAGCGTTGATCTAGCTCCTGTTGCAACAACTCAATATCCGCAGAGCGTTGCACAAATGAATAGCCAATAATATCTGCATGGATGGCGACAAAATCTAAGTCAGATAAGTCTTTTTCTGTGAGTGGACTAAGTGGTAAGACTGTATTAGGAAAGTTCAAACCTTTTTCGGGTCGAAGTTTGACTCCTTTGGGACTAGCATGAGTAACTTGCAATAAAATTCCCAATTGTCCATTGGGTAATGGGTGGTGGGTGTCAATTACGCGAGTCCGAATTTTGCCGTCATCAATGTATACAGTCGATCCAGTCGTAAGTAGATCGAGAATTTCAGGAACTGTGCAGCATATTTGAAAATTTTCTACAGGTGAGGCGATCGCTTTATCGAACTGTGACTCATTTTGAGACTCACATCTTGACAGCAAAATGTGATCCCCGCGAAATACCCTTTTTTTATCGGTTGGTCTTAGCACTTGCCCGGTACGGATTTTGGGACCACTTAAATCCATCATCACCTTACAGCAGGCGTTAGTTTCCTGCTCAGCTCGACGTACATGGTCGATCATCTGTTTCCAGAGTTTTGGCGCATCGTGAGCGCAGTTAATTCGCACACAGTTGGCTCCTCTCTGAATAATTTTTCGCACCAGTTCGTAGTCTGTGGCAGCTTCCGTAGGCAAAGTTACCATAATCCTGACTCGACGGTGGTTACAGTTCATTCCAAATAATTCTTCTGTATGTTTTTTGAGTAAACGACTACCCTCAAAGAAAGATTCAATCGGTGGACGATTTTGCTGTTGTGTTAATGCTGTGCCGCAAATGACTTGCAAAGTTGCCATGACAGCATCAAGATTAGGCATGACTCGTGATTCAATCCGTCCCAGTGAAGAAAGACCCCAAGGCATTAGTGCTGCTTGAAGCGATCGCAAATCGTGCCGCCTTAATGCTAAATATTGGGCTAGGTTCAAGGCGCTTGCAAGAAATTCAGGGCGCTGAATGTGCGTTTTCCATAGGTCAAAAGTAACCCTTGCTTCACTGGCTACTTGTTGACGGAGAGATTGAAGAATTGAGAACAAGACTTGTGGACTATCAAGATTGAATGATTCAAGACAATTTTCTGAAGTTTCAGCAATCATATAAAAAGCTTCCTGAATCAATCAGCAAAGATTGATTCTTACTATGTAGCTGCTTGTTTAGATTGATTATACCAATAGAACAATATCGCCAGATTAACCCATTTAAAAATGTAATAGAGACTAGTAAAGATAACGAAAAATACAATTGTACCTAGGAAAAAATTAGGATTCCCTAGGTTGCGAATGGCATCTTGGAGCACACTTTGGGGATTGGTAAACACATCCCAACTATTTAAGCGATTAAATCTTCCCCAATACACACCGATCGCACAAATAAAGTTGATGCTTACTTCCAGCAAAGTTATCTTTCTAGTCAGTTTGAGCCAATCTACATATTGAACCAGCTTAATTAAAGAAATCGCATAGCACTGGAAGCCCAGCAAAATAAAGGCAATATATTGAGGAATCAACACAAAAATAATGCCATTATCCGAAACATCGGCGCGTACATCCCTAACGAAGTGAATAATGTCAGTAATCACATAGGGTGCATTGGGCAAAAATAATACAAATATTGCCAGACCAAACCACCACAAAGGATTAATCGGTAATCGCTTTGGGGATCGCTTTGCAAATAAAATAAAACTAAGTACGCAAGGAATTACTGCTAGGAAAAGATTCCAAGTCATAAAACCACTTAAATTTCCCCAGAACAATTCAATTGCTACTGCCATTATTTTTACTCCGTAGTATGTTGATTAAGTTACCTAAGACTAACTTCTATGATCGATAGTTTCCTAATTTCACAAAACTGGTTAATCGCGATCAACCTCAATACAGTTCTTGGTGCGATCGCCTTACTATTACCTCGCAAAGTCTTGACCACTACAGGCATTTGCCATGCATGGGCGTTAGGGATAACAGTCTGGGGTTGCCTGGGATGGCAAGGTTATCTTGTCATTTTAAGCTATCTGATCGTCGGTTCGGGGGTAACTCGCATCGGCAAAGATATTAAAGAAGCGAAAGGCATTGCCGAGAAACGTGATGGTGCAAGGGGACCTGAAAATTTGTGGGGATCGGCGGCTACAGGTGCGGTTTGTGCCATCGGTCAGGCGATCGCGCCCAATCCTCTGTGGTTGTTAGCCTATGTTGCTAGTCTTAGCACTAAGCTTGCGGATACGACTGCCAGCGAAATCGGTAAAGCCTATGGCAAAAGCACATTTTTAATCACCACGCTCAAACCTGTCCCCGCAGGCACAGAGGGCGCTGTTAGTTTAGAAGGCACAATCGCAGGAATTATCGGCTCGTTATTAATTGCTGCAATTGGTTGGGCAGTGGGCTTACTAGCTAGTCCTTGGGACTTGCTTTGGTGTGCGATCGCTGCTTTCATTGCCACCAATATCGAAAGCCTGATCGGTGCAACTTTGCAAGAAAAATATGACTGGCTTACCAATGAAATCGTCAATGGTATTAATACAACAATTGGGGCAGCGATCGCAGTTTTAATTGTTGTACTATTACAAGTATTTAACTTTAAGTTAATTTATATTTAACCTTATTAGTTAAGCTACAAATTTGATTTATCAAGCTTAATTTAATTCCCGAAATTCTTTTTATTAGCAGATATAGACAATTGTTTTTAAGTTTTTAACTAACAGCTAAAATTTCTTACTTTGCAATTACAATAAACAATATATAGCCTTTATAGTACAGATTAGTTTCCCCGCCTTCGGCGGGGAAATTACTCTATATACTTCGCTTGCTTGTCAAGCACTATATTCCTATTCATCGTTTAATTTACTTTTGTATAAAGTGGAGCTTAATCTTGACTACAATTGACTTGTTTAATAACGCAAAAGACTTTGTGATCATCCCCGCAGGTCAAGTGATCTTTGAAAAGGGTGGAATCGCCGATCATATGTACGCAATCATTGAAGGGGAAGTAGAAATTTCCATAGATGGTAAGTTACTAGACACCACAGCTTCTGGCGGAATCGTTGGGGAAATGGCACTAATTGACTCTAGCCCCAGAAGCGCCACAGCGATCGCTAAAACTGAATGTAAGCTAGTCCCTGTCGATCACAAGCGATTTACCTTTCTAGTGCAACAAACTCCTAATTTTGCACTAAACGTGATGAAGATCATGGTTGAAAGAATCAGAAAACTAGATGCTCTTGTATTATCGATTCAACAAGATTAGAACTTGTACTTACTGCAATGCAAGAAATAGCTAAAGCCCCCTCACTTCTTGGGTTTTGGTTTTCCCTAATGCAAGTGAATATAACTATACTAAAGGGAAAAGCTCTATCGAGTGGCTAATTCAACGTGAGAGTTCGACGAACTAAAATCAAGCAGGAGGAAGAGCAGGCCAGCCTTTGAAGAGAAGATCCAAAGCAGGTTTAGTCTCGCGATAGGTATAGGCAACTAATCCAACCAAAAGGTTAACGAAGAAATTGAAAAAGCTACAATGTCTTGAATGCTCAACCTGAGAAATGTTTTTCAGTTGGTCATTGACCGACTCAATAATCGTCCGTTTGCAAAGCAAAATCTTATCGATGAGATTGACCAGAGAGTTTTTCATTTTTTTCTTAAGCTTAGTAATCAGTTGTAAACCCTGCTGATACAAATGCACAATGTGTACAAATTAAAAGTCTCCCCCCATTTTTCCTTAATCATTATGAATAAAGCAAAAAAAGAAGGGTTCGCAATGCGAACCCTTCTTTTTATTTAGTCTTCATCCTCAAAATCATCATCATCATCATCTTCCTCATCATCATCAAACTCCACATCGTCATCCACTAGCTCATCGTCAAAGCTACGACGGCTGCGAGGCTTATCGACAACGCGGATTGGCTCAATCCGAGGCTCAATGATCTGATAATTACGAGCAGTATTGTCATCAATGATCACATCATCCGCTTCTTCGTCATAGCCGAGATCTGGCTCATAACCATTATCGACATCAACGATAGGCGTGTCGTAAGCATTAAAGCCTGTACCCGCAGGAATCAAACGACCAATAATTACGTTCTCCTTCAAGCCACGCAACCAGTCAGACTTACCTTCGATCGCTGCTTCCGTAAGAACACGAGTCGTCTCTTGGAAACTCGCTGCCGAGATAAAGCTGTCGGTATTTAAGCTAGCCTTGGTAATACCCATCAACACAGGCGTATAGTCCGCAGGCGCACCGCCGGTAATTTCCATCGCTTCGTTGATTTGTTCAACTTGATGAAGTTCTACTAGCTCACCTGGCAGACGGGTAGTATCACCACCATCCTCAATACGTACCTTAGAAGTCATCTGCTTAACAATTACTTCAATGTGCTTATCGGAAATATCTACACCTTGAGATTGGTATACAGATTGGACTTCGTTCATCAAGAACTCTTGCACCTTTTGCAAACCAATTAACGCTGCTTGTCTGACTCCTAGAGGTTCCTTATAAGCATGGAAATAGATATCGAGAATGTCATGGGGATTAGCAGGCCCATCGGTGAGAGCTTCACCAGCCAAGACCTTTTGACCATCGGATATGATTACGCTCTGACCTGCATTGAACGAATAATCATCATCAAGAACGCCATCATCGCCGAGAATCTTCACTTCAGGATTGTCGTCGGAGTCGTATGTGACTTGAGCAGTGCCTGTGGAACGGGCAAGTACACACATTTCTTTAGGCTTACGGGCTTCGAGGAGTTCCTCAATCCGTGGCAACCCTTGAATAATGTCTCCAGTTTTGGCTCGCTCAAACACTAGCAGTGCAATGCTGTCACCACGTTGCACAAGGTCAGCATCGTGGATCTGCAACAATGCTCCAGGGGATACCAGATAAGGACGACCAATCCGAAATACAACGGAGCCATCTTCTACCTTGAGGACTTGTCCCGACTCTTCAGTAATCAATCCCTCACCGATTTCATCGCCTGATCGCAAAAGATCGCCAGCTTGCACTGTGGGGTTCGAGCAAGGGGTGGTGATGCAATCGGCCTCAGTAACAACCAGCAAGCGACGTACAACTTCTGCCCCTTGACGAATGCCGCGAATTTGACCTGCTTTCTTACAGAGAATTTCCGTGCGGGCAACGACTGCACCTGGATCAATGCGATCGCCATCATTTACTAGCAAACGGGTGCGTGAGGTGGTATGGGCGGGGTCGCTAGAGTGATCTTGACGAATCACCAAGGATTCGAGAATTACTAATTGCAAACGCAAGCTACCTGGATCACTGTCATTAGGAATAAACTCAATGTCCGCAGCCAACTGAGGAGCATCGGTGTCAACCTCCAGCAATAGTTGAGTCTTGAGTAGCTCAACGCTATCGATCGCCTTCACGCGATCGCCATCTTTGTAGGGAATACGCTGCACAGCCCGTAGACCAATCGAGCGACCTTCTTGGTTGACTGACTCTTGGCTAGGAACCGTTGGTACATCAGGAACTTGATATTCTTCCACGGGACGCAGTAGCAAGGCTGGGCCTTCGGTTGAGTCCAGATATTCCACATAGCGCAGTTCAGGGGAAGTCAATCCTGGCATAATTTCTGTGCCTGGTTGCGCTAAAGTGCCATTCTTTTGCATGGCAGATTGTGGATCATCAACAAGATGTAAATCACCTGGTTTGATCACAATTTCACGCAAAATGTCATTTTTTTGGAATACTTCCACTACCCCTGCGGTTTGACTGAAGATATCTTTAACGACTTCTGTACCAGCCTCGATAAACTGATTCTCTTCCACCATCAATAGGGAAGCATCCTTATTCACTTCATGGGTTTCTTCAGGAACCCAAAGCAAAGTGCCACCCTTGACGACTTCATAACCCTGCTTGCCCTTGCTACGCTTCGCGACTTCCACGCCAGCAAATTTGATAATACCGCCACTCTTAGTTTGATAAGTATCATCAATCAGTTCAGCAACAACTTGATTGTTAATCAGTTTTGAGCCTGGGGAAGCTTTGAGTGAGAAGCTTTGACCACCCTGAGTTTCTAGAATGTAATGCTCACGACCTTGGTAGCTTTCTTCCTTGACGATCGCTTGATCTAATACTACTGAGGCAGTAATAATTTCAACTTCACGATTATGGCGGCTATCTTCTTCACTCAGACGTACAACTCCACCATGCTCAGTAATCAAGCGAGTTTCTGCAAGTACATCACCTTCTTTAACATAGGCTTCATTTTTGACAGTTGGTTCAGCCGTTGGAGGCAAGTCATAGACTTCACCAGCCAATACCCAAACCCGACCTTTTTCACCACGAGCAACATAGCTAGTATTACCTTGACGGTCTTTTTTCTCTTCAATCGCCAGATCCGAGAACAAAACTTCACCAGCCAAACCAGTATTTAGCGCTTTGGTCGCCTTTTCCGTAGTTTTACGAGAAGTTTTACCTGTTGCTGAAACCTCAGCCATCAGTTGGCTTTGAGTTACCTTTTGTCCATCACGAACTAATAAGGTCGAGCCTTGAGTAACAGCATAAGTGCGCTTACCTTCTGAGCTCTCTAAGGTAAAGTCGCCATTTGATTCCACGATGAATGCATCTTCACCATGACGGGTACGCATGGGGCGAACTTTAAGCTTTTTACTGTACTTAATTGTGCCATCGTAGGGAGCGCGTTGTTGTTCGGCAACTTCCCCAGTAAATACACCACCTGTGTGGAAAGTACGCATGGTTAGCTGTGTACCAGGTTCACCGATTGACTGGGCGGCGATGATACCTACTGCTTCGCCAATATCTACCAACTCAGCATGAGCCAAGCTCCAGCCATAACACATCTGGCAAACTGATCGCGTCGATTCACAGGTAAAGGCGGAACGGACACAAACCTCTTCGACCCCAGCCTTTTGTACTGCTAGGGAGAGATCTTCAGAAATCTCTTGGTTGCGCATGACGATCACTTCGCCCGTCTTAGGATCGACAATATCCTCAGCCGCCACACGACCAAATAGGCGATCGGATAGCTTAATTAAGGTCTTTTCCCCATCACGCATTGCCTTGAGCTTAATACCGCGAGTAGTGCCACAATCATTTTCACGAACGATTACATCCTGCGATACGTCAACAAGACGGCGGGTAAGGTATCCAGAGTCAGCCGTGCGTAGCGCTGTATCTACTAGCCCCTTACGTGCACCGTAGGAGGAAATAATATATTCAGTAACCGTCAACCCTTCGCGGAAATTCGTTTTAATTGGTAAGTCAATAATTTCCCCTTGAGGATCAGCCATCAGACCACGCATCCCAACTAGCTGACGCACCTGTGAGATGTTACCACGCGCTCCAGAGAACGCCATCATATATACCGAGTTAAGGGGGTTATTACTCTTAAAGTTTTTCACCACCTCATCTTTGAGGTTTTCGTTAGCCACGTTCCATGTGTCGATTACTTTTTGGAAACGTTCAACCTCAGTGATTTCGCCCCTTGTATAACGGCTCTCAGTCTCTTCAATTTCCTGCTCAGCCGCCGCTAGTAAAGCCTTCTTACTAGCAGGAACTTGCAAATCGTCAATACTAATTGACACGCCAGCTTGAGTTGCATAGCGAAAGCCTAGTGCTTTTAATTGGTCAGCAACATTGGCGGCGCTAGTTGTTCCATAATGTGTAAATGCCCAAGCAATTAACTTCTTCAACTGTCCCTTATCGATGGTGCTATTGATAAAGCGTTGAGGCTTCTTCTCTTCAGGCGAATCCGTGTTGCTAGTCGTGAAATCTGCCATGGTATTAAGCTATTAAATAATCTTTTGAGTAATTAATCGAAATTTTATGGTTATGAATAGCCACCCAAAGCGTGGCTATTCACAACATTTAGCTAGCTAGAGACGCATAAATTGCCTGATTGAAAATCACGCGCCCAGGTGTAGTTTTGATGTATTGCGAAATCAAGCCACCTTCAGCATCTTCACGAGTACGTCGGAAATCATACTCCTTGACCTTTGTGCCATCTTCGAGAACCGTAACCTTAGGCTCTTCATTTTCCTTAGCTGCGCCTTGACCTTCAACGATTCCATCAAATCGCAGCCAAACATTGGCGTGAATGTCAATTTCACCCTGTTCGTATGCCATTACTACATCATTGAAGTTAGCAAAGTAACGTCCTTGACCTTTCTGCTTATAGGGATTTTCTGTGGTGAGATAGTAACAGCCCAAAACCATATCTTGACTAGGAGTAACGATCGGACGACCCGTTGCAGGCGAGAGAATGTTATTCGAGGCAAGCATCAATAAACGAGCTTCAGCCTGCGCTTCAATTGATAGAGGAACGTGAACCGCCATTTGGTCACCGTCGAAGTCAGCGTTAAACGCAGGACAAACTAGGGGATGTAATTGGATCGCACGACCACTAACGAGCAATGGTTCAAAGGCTTGAATCCCCAAACGGTGCAACGTCGGAGCGCGGTTCAGCATGACAGGGTGGTCGCGAATTACATCCTCAAGAACGTCCCAAACGGCTGGATCGTTGCGCTGGATCAGCTTCTTGGCAGCCTTGATGTTGTTTACCAAGCCCGTTTTGATCAACCGATGAATCACAAAGGGTTGGAATAGCTCGATCGCCATTTCCTTAGGCAGACCACATTGGTGAATCTTGAGGTTAGGACCGACAACAATTACGGAACGACCAGAGTAGTCAACCCGTTTACCGAGCAAGTTTTGACGGAAACGACCTTGCTTACCTTCGATAATGTCCGAGAGCGACTTGAGGGGACGGTTATTGGCACCCACTACAGTACGTCCACGACGACCATTATCTATAAGCGCATCAACGGCTTCTTGCAGCATCCGCTTTTCGTTACGGACGATGATTTCGGGAGCGAGAATTTCTTGTAAACGCGCCAAACGATTATTACGGTTGATTACTCGACGGTAGAGATCATTCAAGTCGCTAGTAGCAAAGCGCCCACCGTCAAGCTGTACCATCGGACGCAAATCTGGAGGAATTACAGGAATGACATCCAATACCATCCAGTCTGGCTGAGAACCAGTTGCCACAAAGTTATCAACTACGCGCAAGCGCTTGATTAATTTGGCGCGTTTTTGACCCTTAGAATTCTCGATATCTGTGCGAAGACGTTCAGCCTCTTTTTCAAGATTAATGTTTTGCAATAACTGCTTGATTGCTTCCGCACCAATACCAACCTCAATGCCATCTAGGACTTGATCTTCAGCATAGATTTGATCTTCTAGATCAATCCATTGATCCTCAGAAAGCAGTTGCTTGTATGAGAGATTGTAGGCACTAGCGATCGCCTCTCCAGCCTCAACAACTTTGCCCTCATTAACAGTAGCAACATGTTTAGGATGTAGATGGTAAGCTCTTTCAATGCCGTCAACGCCACGAATACGAATTTCTTGGCTATTTACGGAAACAATTACACCATCAACCTCAGACTGAATTCCGGGATTAAGGACAACGTAGGCATTAAAATAAACAATTTGCTCGACATCACGTAGAGGGATATCCAGCAAAGTCGCCATATAACTAGGAATACCCTTGAGATACCATACATGGGTAACTGAAGCCGCTAACTTAATGAAGCCCATGCGGTGACGGCGTACTCGTGACTCCGTGACTTCTACACCGCAGCGTTCGCAGACAATACCACGATGGCGCACACGCTTATATTTACCGCAATGGCATTCCCAATCCTTAGCAGGACCAAAAATCCGCTCACAGAACAAGCCATCCATCTCTGGCTTCAGTGTGCGGTAATTAATTGTTTCAGGTTTTGTGACTTCGCCAACCAAACTGCCATTTGGTAAAACTCTCTCGCCCCACTTACGAATGCGATCGGGTGATGCCAAGCCAATCTTGACATAGTCAAATCGCTGTTCCACTTTCGCCATACGTTACAACGTCCTTAATTGATTGCGTGCTTAATCCTTATTTATAAAAAAATGCTAAGCATTTTTCGTGATTTGCTAGAGGTAGCGACTTTGTGTCGCTATCTCTAAACGTTAATCGTCATCTTCGTCGAAATTAATGTCGCCTCGGTAGACAGACTCATAGGTTGGACGGTTTGGTGTACGACGTGAACCAGTATCAACCATCAGATCCACTTCAGTATCTTGGTTACTGCCGTCTTCAGACAGTTTGTGCACTGACACATCCAAACAGAGAGACTGAAGCTCGCGCACTAATACCTTGAAAGACTCAGGAGTGCCAGGACGAGGGATTGCATGTCCCTTAACGATCGCATTGAGAGCTTCGTTACGTCCTGTCATATCGTCAGACTTGACTGTGAGCAATTCTTGGAGAATATAGGCAGCACCAAAAGCTTCCAAAGCCCAAACTTCCATTTCTCCAAAGCGCTGACCGCCCTGTTGAGCTTTACCGCCAAGGGGCTGCTGGGTAACCAGAGAGTAAGGGCCAGTTGAACGAGCATGGATCTTATCATCGACAAGGTGAACCAGTTTCAACATATATGCCTTACCAACAGTCACGGGCTGATCGAAAGGCTCGCCAGTACGTCCGTCATATACGGTCAATTTACCTGGGAAGCCGTCATTAAAGATCCAGTCCTTACTGGTATGGTTACGCGCATGTTCTAGCTGACCATGCACTAACTCGCGGGATGCTTCTTCGCCGTACATTTCATCAAAAGGTACGATTTTGAAGCGAGCATTCAAGTTTTCCGCAGCCCAGCCGAGCAAACACTCAAACACCTGCCCGACGTTCATCCGTGAAGGCACACCCAGAGGATTCAACACAATGTCGAGAGGAGTGCCATCGGGCAAGAAGGGCATATCTTCCTTCGGTAAAATGCGGGAAATAATGCCCTTGTTACCGTGACGACCTGCCATTTTGTCGCCGACTTGGATCTTGCGTTTTTGAGCAACATACACACGGACAACCATGTTTGCCCCAGGGGGTAACTCATCACCTTGTTCGCGAGTAAATACGCGCACATCAACAACACGACCCTTTTCACCGTTTGGTACGCGCAAAGAGTTATCTCTTACATCACGAGCCTTTTCACCGAAGATCGCTCTTAAGAGCTTTTCTTCAGGTGGTTGATCGGATTCACCCTTAGGTGTGACCTTACCAACAAGGATTTCACCAGAACTTACCCAAGCACCAATGCGAATAATGCCTTGCTCATCAAGGTTCCGGAGAGAATCTTCGCCAACGTTAGGAATTTCGCGAGTGATTTCTTCAGGGCCTAATTTGGTCTGACGTGCCTCAATCTCGTATTTCTCAACGTGAATCGAGGTGTAGACATCATCAATTACAAGGCGTTCATTAATCAGAATTGCGTCTTCGTAGTTGTAGCCTTCCCAAGGCATATAAGCAACCAGAATATTCTGACCGAGGGCAATTTCGCCGCCTTCAGTTGCCGAGCCATCGGCAAGTACTTGTCCTGCGACAACCGTATCACCAACCCATACCAGAGGGCGCTGGTTTAAGCATGTGTCTTGGTTTGAACGCTGATACTTTTGTAGACGATAGATACTTTCTAATCCAGTATCATCAGCCTTAACGCGAATTTCGTCGGCAGAGACATAGGAGACTTCTCCTGTAACCCGTGAGACGATGACCATACCTGAGTCCCTAGCAGCTTGCGCTTCGAGTCCAGTACCAACGAGAGGACGCTCAGGACGCAATAGCGGAACTGCTTGACGCTGCATGTTCGATCCCATCAAGGCCCGGTTAGCATCATCATGCTCAAGGAAAGGAATCAGTGATGTTGCTACTGAGATGATCTGTACAGGAGAAACAGCAACATAGTCAATCTCTTCAGGTGAAGCAGTACCCCATTCTTGACGGTAGCGAATCGGTACAATTTCGTTAAAGATGTAACCTTCATCGTTAGTGGCTACGTCACCAGGAGCTACGCGAAACTCATCTTCTTCATCAGCAGTCATGTAGACAGGTTCTTCATTCTTGAGAACTTTGCCGTTTTCAACTGCGTAATAGGGAGTTTCGATAAAGCCGTATTGATTCACACGAGCGTGAGTTGCCAAAGAACCAATCAGACCAGCATTAGGACCTTCAGGAGTTTCGATGGGGCAGATACGACCGTAGTGACTAGGGTGAATATCACGAACCGCAAAGCCTGCACGTTCGCGGGTTAGACCACCAGGACCAAGGGCGCTAAGGCGACGTTTGTGAGTCAACTCCGCAAGAGGGTTAGTTTGATCCATAAACTGCGACAGTTGGCTAGAACCAAAGAATTCTTTGATTGCAGCTACTAGCGGTTTGGGATTAACCAACGAAGCTGGTGTGAGAGCGTCAACATCTGAGACGGTCATGCGTTCGCGAATGATCCGCTCTAGACGATTTAAGCCAACCCGGACTTGGTTTTGGAGCAGTTCACCAACTGACCTGACGCGACGGTTGCCCAAGTGGTCAATGTCATCGATTTCACCGATGTCAAATTTGAGATTAATTAGGTAGTTGATCGCTGTGAGAATATCCTTCTCGGTCAGTACCCGCATTGTGTCAGGGGTATTTAAGCGCAGCTTCTTATTGAGTTTGTAGCGTCCAACCTTTCCGAGGTCATAACGTTTGGGGTCAAAGAAGCGCGATCGCAATAGTTCACGTCCACCAGACTCGGTAGGAGGTTCACCTGGGCGGAGCTTGCGATAAAGTTCTTTCAGAGCTTCGTCTTCGTCGAACTGACCTTCTTTGTCAATCGTTTTCTGGAAGTACTCACGGTGAGTAAGCGCATCAAGAATTTCCGCGTCACTTAAGCCGATCGCCTTGAGTAATACCTGTGCGGAAAGTTTACGAGTTTTGTCGATGCGTACCCATACAAGATCATTCTTGTCGGTTTCAAACTTCAGCCAAGCACCTCGGTTGGGGATGAGGCTGGCGTTGTAGGTGCGGCGACCGTTCTTGTCAATCTCTTGTTTGTAATAAACCCCAGGGCTACGGACAATCTGATTAACGATGACTCGCTCAGCGCCATTGATAATGAAGGTTCCACGATCTGTCATCAGAGGCAGATCGCCGATAAAAACTTCTTGCTCTTTTATTTCTCCTGTTTCTTTATTAATAAGCCTCGTGGGAACGTACATCTGTACGGCATAGGTGGCATCCCGACGTTTGGACTCATCAACACTATATTTTGGACGCTTGAGTTTATAATCTTTGGCAATAAAATGGAGTTCCATCTTGCCCGTATAATCTGTAATCGGTGAGAAACTCTCAAGCTCTTCAATAAGTCCTTCTTCTAGGAACCATCGAAAACTCTCCCGCTGGATTTCTACAAGATCTGGTAGAACGAAGGCAGGAGTAACAAGAGTAGGCTTATTCATGCACTAATGACTGCAGTTTTAGTGGGCGGAGTATATGTCTAGGTTTGATTCAAGACATAAGCACATTATCATAGCCTAGCTATGTAGCTAATGTCAAGGTATTT
>JBJTVM010000206.1:0-6864 GCA_046081205.1 Pseudanabaena sp.
GCGAAGCGCCGCTTTCAAAATCTTTTCTGGGTTTTAATTTAGTGCAAAGCGCTATATCATTTAGGCGAAGTTTAGTGGATATGCATTATGTCAACTTCAAAGCAATATATTCCTTCAGAAAAGTATCGTCAAATGTTGGTACGCGATGGCGATCGCCGTTTTCAAGAATGGCATAACAGCTTTTTGAATTACCAACAGGCTTATCTCGAAGACAAGAATAAACGCAAAAAATAAACAAAAGGCTCGCAATGCGAGCCTTTTGTTTATATAACAAGGGACTTAAGCCCCTTGCCTATTGCAGGATAAATTAACTATGAATTTTTGGGAATGGTATGATCGCAATCTATTAATGGCTCAAGAAGAGAATATACCGATATTTGAACTTGATTGGCTCATATTGAGGCTTACTTCTCTAGATAAGTTAGACCTGAGATTGCGATCGCCAAATATCGCGCAAAAAATTACACCTGAAACCTTAACTAAACTCGATCAACTTTGGCAAAAAAGATTAAGCGATCGCGTTCCCGTACAATACCTTGCTGGTTCCGTCACATGGCGTGATTTAGATTTACAAGTTTCCCCCGCCGTATTAATTCCTCGTCCTGAAACCGAATTAATTATTGATATTGTTGCTGAAAATTGTCGAGATCCAAGTTATCAAAAAGGTATTTGGGTGGATTTAGGGACTGGTAGTGGCGCGATCGCGATCGCTTTAGCAAAGAAATTTTCACAAGCAGAAATTCATGCAGTTGATTACAGTCAAGACGCTCTAGAAATTGCCACAATTAATGCTAATAAGAATAATCAGCAAATTCATTTTCATCATGGTAGTTGGTTTGAGCCATTAGCTAACTTCAATTTACAAAATCGTCCTGCAGGAATAGTTTCTAATCCGCCCTATATTCCTAGTATCGAAGTCTTAAATCTACAGCCCGAAGTTACCAAACATGAGCCGCATTTAGCCCTTGATGGTGGTGATGATGGACTAGATGCTATTCGAGAACTCGTAAATATTGCACCACAATATTTAATCACAGGCGGATTTTGGATTGTGGAACTAATGGCTGGACAAGCAGAAATAGTGCGATCGCTATTACAAGCTAATGGCAGATATACCAATATCCAAATACATAAGGATTACGCAGCGATCGCCCGTTTTGTATCGGCAAATAAAAAATAAATTCTGAATCAGAAATTAATTGGACTCAACGTACTTGATAGTAAGCAACATCAGAAATTACAGGCATTTCTGCATATTTCCCAGATATACATTGAAATACTGAATATACAAAGGCAGCCGTTATTCCTAAAAAAGTAACACTTGCAATAATTTGCAATATGAATGGGTAAAAAGATAGTTGACCTAAAATTATTTCTAAAATCTGAGTTACCGCTCCTACAAGAGCGACAATAATATCTAAGAGTAATGCTTGCATAGCATTAAAGCGCGTAAAATGGTTTACCTTATAGCTTCTAACTACAAAAATAAATACGCAAAACCAAACAACAAAGCGGATCGAAATAAAATCGATAATTGAAATAGATAGCAGTTGATTTAATTTCAAAACTGGTAAAAAAACAGTTAACAAGGGAGGAAACTGTAGAAACAGGAATGCACCAAATCCAACCACTGCGGTGATTGGTAATAGATAAGGTAAACTTGAATATAATTTATCTAAAGTATCAACCGAACTACGTCTTGGCATAAGTATCTATTAACTTTCTGGTTTTCAAATTGTTTTTAAGCTGTCTAAATATCACTAGGTTTTCTACCAAAGTCCCAAATGGCATAGCCATTTTGTACTTTGGTAGAAAACCTGTAAGAGTTTGGGTTTTAATTAGCAGAAGTGTTATCACACTTTTGTGAATTGGTATTATCAGATCTATATCTATATAACGTTTATTAGTCTAGTGAAGTACGTGTTGGATTCCTCGCCGAAGTCGGGAAATCCAACACTTGTAACTATCGCTATAATTCACACTGAAATGACGCAGCTTGTGAAAGAGTAGGAATGTCAGAATATTCACCTTTGATACTTTGATAAATGGCATAGCCAGCTATTAGAGTTGTACCAATAAAAATAGTGTTGGCGATGGTTGCACTAATTATAGATGGCAATCCATTGCTAGATAGCTGTTGAACAACTTGAAAGAAAAGTTGAGCAATAAACAATACAATTTGCATTAATAAAGCTTGCATTGTGTTGAATCGAATAAAATGAGGAACACGAGCATCTCTCACCACTAAAAAGAATAATCCCATAAACAGGAAAAATTCGCCTGTTAACCCAAGCACAGGTACTAGAGGAAATGCTAAAACATTGCCATATAGCCAAATAAACGGGAAAAAGGGAAGAATAAGTACTGGGAACTGCTGAAATAAGGTTGCCCCATAGATTACACATGCCGACATGGGCATTAGATAAGGCAAGCAACTATAAAAGCGGTGCAGAGGTATTACAGATTGCTGCCATGTCATAACGGTTTCCTTAAGAGTGATTTAGAAGTTCCACATTATGGATTCGATTTTAGCTTAACGTCAATTCGACTAACTCGCAAAGTGGTAAAAATCGCAGAACGATTTTTACCACTTTGCGCCATTTGCGTCGCTCGAAGCGCGACGCAAATGGCTATATCCACGCTAGCTTAAGTCCTTAACGAGATTGAAGAAATGATTACGTTTTGTTGTCTTAAAGCAGAGGTAATGTAACAGAATGTAAACAAATCAATTTAAAATTATTGCATTTATTGCCCAAAATCAACCATATCAATGCTTGTCTGGTATTAAATAATGGGTAGGTATAAATCTTTAGTTGCTAATTGTTACTCTATGTAACAGCCTTAGTAACACAATAACCAAACGCAATATATAAAACACAAAAAATCAGGACAGTAATTTAAGGAGACTGCATGTTCACTTCTGTGCCACCGATCGCAACATTATCTGGTAGACGTATCATTCCCGAAAATCTACAGGGTCGGGTCTTAATGAAGTTGGTCTATGTAGTGCTTGAGCCTCAATATCAGAGCGCTATGTCGGCGGCTGTAAAGTCAATCAACAAAAACAATCCTCATCTGGCGATCGAGGTAAATGGCTATTTAATCGAAGAGTTACGTAGTCCAGAAAACTACGAAGCATTTAAAGAAGATATTGCAGAAGCCGATATATTTATTGCCTCATTAATTTTCATCGACGATCTGGCGACAAAGATTGCTCAAGCCGTCCAGCCCCATCGCGATCGCCTTTCTGCCTGTGTGGTATTCCCATCGATGCCTGAGGTGATGCGCCTCAATAAAATGGGTTCCTTCAGCATGGAAAATCTGGGGCAGTCGAAAAGTGCGATCGCCCAGTTTATGCGTAAGCGTAAAGAGAAATCGGGTAGTTCTTTTCAAGACAGTATGCTCAAGGTCGTCCAGACCCTGCCCAAGATTCTCAAATATATGCCGATGGACAAGGCACAGGATGCTCGCAATTTCATGTTGAGCTTTCAATATTGGCTAGGGGGATCAACGGAAAATCTTGAAAATTTCTTGTTGATGCTTGCCCAAAATTATCTGCCTACGGTTAAAGCGCGAGCAAAAGAAAATGGTTCCGCACCTTTAAAAATTAAAGATCCCGTCAATTACTTGGATATGGGGCTGTGGCATCCCCTTGCTCCCAAGATGTTTGAGACTACTGCCGACTATTTAAACTGGTTTAACTCACGCACAGATATCCCTGATGAAATGAAAGATCCCCTCGCGCCATGTGTGGGACTGCTCATGGCAAGAACTCACCTTGTCACAGGTGATGACGCGCATTATGTGGCGATGGTGCAGGAATTAGAGTCCCTTGGGGCTAGGGTGGTTTCTGTATTCAATGGGGGCTTAGATTTCTCAAAAGCAGTTGAAGAATATTTCTATGATCCTAAGCAAAAGGATCGGGCGATCGTCGATAGCGTAGTTTCACTCACAGGTTTTGCATTAGTTGGGGGGCCTGCTAAACAAGATCACCCCAAAGCGATCGAAGCCCTTGAAAAGCTAAATCGTCCCTACATGGTGGCTTTACCCCTCGTTTTCCAAACTACCGAAGAATGGCAAGACAGCGATCTTGGATTGCATCCTGTGCAAGTGGCTCTACAGGTTGCGTTACCAGAACTTGATGGCGGACTCGATCCCATTGTTCTTTCGGGGCGCGATAATATGACGGGAAGATCTCATGCGATCGGCGATCGCCTTGAAACTATTGCCAACCGTGCGATCAAATGGGCAAATCTACGCCGCAAGCCTCGCCATCAGAAAAAGCTTGCTATCACAATTTTTAGCTTCCCACCCGACAAAGGCAATATTGGCACAGCTGCTTACTTGGATGTTTTCTCTTCCATTCACAAAGTTGCTGAAGCTCTGCGCGATAATGGCTATGACATTAGCGATCTACCAAAGACTTCCCATGACATGATGACGGAAATCTTGCATGATCCCGAAGCAATGGTAGGCAGTCCTGAGTTGAACATCGCTTACAAAATGTCGGTCAGCGAATACGAAACCAACACCCCCTACGTTGAAGACATCATCGAACAATGGGGTGCAGCGCCTGGACATCTCAACTCCGATGGACAGAACTTGATAATCTATGGCAAGCAATATGGCAATCTATTCGTTGGCGTACAGCCTACCTTTGGTTATGAAGGCGATCCCATGCGCTTGCTCTTTAGCAAATCCGCATCCCCCCACCACGGTTTTGTTGCTTACTACACCTACCTCAATCACATCTGGGGAGCCGATGCCGTCCTCCACTTCGGCACTCACGGCTCCATGGAGTTTATGCCTGGTAAGCAAGTCGGTATGTCGGGCGACTGCTACCCAGACAGCTTGATTGGTGCATTACCCAACATCTATTACTACGCCGTCAATAATCCATCGGAAGCCACGATCGCTAAGCGACGCGGTTATGCCACGATCATCAGTTACATTACCCCTGCGCCCGAAAATGCAGGCTTGAGTCGTAACTTGCAAGAATTGAGTGAATTGATTGCTTCTTACAAGGATCTCCGCCTTGGCGGACGTGGTGTGCAGATCACCAATACGATCATGGACAAGGTGCGCCTAGTCAATCTTGACAAGGATGTGGAACTTCCTGACCAAGATGCTAAGGATATGTCCTTAGAGGAACGAGACAACGTCATCGGTCAGGTCTATAACAAGCTGATGGAAATCGAATCCCGCGTCCTCCCCTGCGGCTTACATGTTGTTGGCGAACCTCCCAAAGTCGAAGATGTCACTGATGTGTTGGCTAGCATCGCCAGCTTTGACCGCCCTGAAGACAACATGAAGTCTTTACTACGAATCATGTGTGAAGCGATCGGGCGTGATATCGAGCAGCTTTACAAGTCCAGCGACAAGGGCATTTACGCTGATGTCGAACTCTTGGCAAATATCCGCAAAGTTGCTAATCAAGCGGTGGGTGCATTGGTTAAAGCTAAAGCCGATGATGACGGCAGAGTTTCTAAACTTTCCGTTCTCAACTTCTTTAGAATGGGCAAAACGGAACCTTGGATCGAAGTTCTCCAAGAGAATGGCTATCCCAATATCAATAAAGATGGTATCAAGCCTCTATTTGAGTTCTTAGAGTTCTGTCTCAAACAAATCGTTGCTGATAACGAACTTGGTGGACTGATTCGCGCCCTTGAAGGTGACTATATTCTGCCTAGCCCTGGGGGTGATCCCATACGTAATCCTCTGGTGCTGCCAACTGGCAAGAACATGCACGCCCTTGATCCGAACTCGATTCCTACGAGTGCAGCGGTGCAAGCTGCGAAAACTGTAGTCGATCGCCTCCTAGAGCGTCAGCGCCAAGACAATAATGGAGTCTATCCCGAAACGATCGCGGTTGTGCTTTGGGGAACTGACAACATTAAGACCTACGGCGAATCCCTCGCCCAAGTTCTCTGCATGATTGGCGTGAAGCCTATGCCCGATGCCCTCGGTCGCGTCAACCGATTGGAATTGATTCCCCTCGCAGAGTTGGGTCGTCCTCGCGTTGATGTCGTGGTGAACTGCTCTGGCGTATTCCGCGATTTATTCGTTAATCAAATGGACTTGATCGATCGCGCTGTGCGTATGGCTGCCGAAGCCGATGAGCCTTTAGAAATGAACTTTGTCCACAAACACGCGATCGCCCAAGCGGAAGAGTTTGGCTTAACCCTCAGCCAAGCTGCCACGCGCGTCTTCAGTAACTCATCGGGTTCCTACTCTTCCAACGTTAACCTCGCTGTGGAAAATAGCACATGGGAAAACGAAGAAGAATTGCAACAGATGTATCTATCGCGCAAGTCCTTCGCCTTTGGCGGCAGTGTCAGCAACACCCAACAGCGTCAGCTTTACGAAGCCTCTCTGAAGACCGTTGACATGACCTTCCAAAATTTGGACTCTTCTGAAATCAGTCTCACCGATGTATCTCATTACTTCGACTCTGACCCCACCAAACTAGTCGGTAGTCTCCGTAAGGATGGCAAAAAACCCGCCTCCTTCATCGCCGACACCCCCACCGCTAATGCCCAAGTCCGCACCCTCACCGAGACTGTCCGCCTCGATACCCGCACCAAGATTCTCAATCCTAAGTGGTATGAGGGAATGCTCAAGAGTGGTTACGAAGGTGTGCGCGAAATCTCCAAGCGCCTAGTCAACACAATGGGCTGGTCGGCAATGGCTGGAGCAGTGGATAACTGGGTTTACGAAGATGTCAATGATGTCTATGTGAACGATAAAGAAATGTGCGATCGGCTCAAGAATCTCAATCCCAACTCCTTCCGTAAGATTGTTGGTACTCTCCTAGAAGTCAATGGTCGCGGCTATTGGGAAACCAGTGAAGAGAATCTCGATAGA
>JBJTVM010000207.1:0-1178 GCA_046081205.1 Pseudanabaena sp.
CAAAGCGCCGCAGACCTACTATGGGTTTTAAAGATGAATCAATACTTTGCAACTGTGGCGAGGGGTTTAGAAGCACTCGCAGCACAGGAACTAGAGCAACTGGGCGCACATTCGGTTGAGGCAGGATTTTGCGGTGTTAGCTTTGAAGGCGATCGCACGTTGCTGTATCGGGTCAACCTTTGGGCGCGGCTACCATTTCGGATTTTGGTGCATCTCGATCAATTTGATTGCCTTGATGCGGACGATCTTTATCAAGGAATTAAAGCGATCGACTGGTCAGAATTTCTCACCCCTGAAATGACTTTGGCGGTGAAAGCAACTGGCAAAAATGATCAGCTCAATCATACCCATTTCACGGCTTTACAAGTAAAAAATGCGATCGTCGATCAGCAGATGGAGAAATTTGGCGAGCGATCGGATGTGGATGTACTGGAAGCGGATGTGCGAATCGGTGTACATATCGATGACAATGGCTGCACGGTCAGTCTCGATAGCTCTGGCAATAGTTTGCACCGTCGTGGTTATCGTCCTGCGATGGGATCAGCACCCCTAAAAGAATCTCTGGCGGCGGCGCTAATCCAAATGTCAGGCTGGCAACCCGACCAAATGTTTTATGATCCCCTCTGCGGTTCAGGAACTTTGCCCCTAGAAGCAAGTTTAAAAGCCTTGAATATTGCCCCTGGCATGTTTCGTGAGCATTTTGGCTTTGAGACTTGGCTAGATTTTGATCAAGAGCTTTTGGCGAGACTGATTCAAGAAGCAGATGATAGTCGTTTAGATGTTTTATCTGCGCCAATCTGGGGTAGCGATCGCAATCCTGAAGTAGTAGATCAAGCAATTATCAATGCCAAAAATTGCGGTCTGTCCAATCATGTTTATTTCTCAGCTTTAGATCTTGCGGAAGTTGTCGCACCTGCTGACAGTGGCGTTCTGTTTTGTAATCCTCCCTATGGGGAAAGATTAGGGCGTGATAGTGATTTAGGTGCTTTTTATAAGCAGTTAGGGAATGTTCTCAAACAACGCTTTAAGGGATGGACAGCTTTTGTCTTGAGTGGCAATAAACAGCTATCACAGACAATAGGATTGAAGTGTGCGGAACGAACAGCCGTACTTAATGGAGCTTTACCCTGTCAGTTAATGAAGTACGAGTTATATTAGAATTAGCATCAAAGATCCAG
>JBJTVM010000208.1:0-5434 GCA_046081205.1 Pseudanabaena sp.
CCTAAGCAAAACTTGCGTTGCTATATTATGGTGAGTAAGTCTTTGGTATAAAACTATGACTATAACGACAAGTCGGAAGCTGACATTTGACGAATATTTAATCTATGACGATGGTACTGATAAAAGATACGAATTTAACGACGGAGAATTAGTAGAAGTGCCACCGCCAATAGGATTGCATGAAAGAATTGTCACTTTTTTGTTGGTCTTTTTATCTGTAACAGTCAGGCAAAAATCTTATCCTTATTGTGTTCGCGCCAATGGAGTCGAAATTTGGACAGGTAAGCGCACACGCCGCCCAGATATATGTGTGTTGAGTAAGCAACAAGAATTCGATATTTTAAGAAAAGCGGCAATTCTATTTACTCCGCCTTTGTTAGTAATCGAGGTTGTTAGTCCAGAGTAACGCAATGTTGATCGCCAAGAAAAACTAAACGAGTATCAAAGTATTGGCATATTTGAGTATTGGATTGTTGATGCGGCTCTGGGCTTAATTTCGGTCTTATCGATGATCAATGGAACTTATCAAGAAACTGTTTTTCATCTCGGAGAGCAAATTATCTCACCGACATTTGTGGATCTCCAACTTATAGTTGACGATATTTTGAATGCAGATATATGAATTCTGATAATAGTGACGCAATCTCTGAATCTATCTCTGAGGTATCGATAGATCCTTTACTAGAACGTCAAGTTCAGCGATTGATTGAAGTACAAACTTATTTGAGATGGATATTTGATGGTTTTCTATGGCTGACGATCGGAACTGCCAGTATTTGGGCTTTGCGATCGGATATTGAGTTGTGGATTGCCGCTTTTACATGGGCGGCTGTACGCATCTCCCTAGCCTACAATCGTTTGCCAATGGTGGGCTTAGGCATATGTGTGGCGATGACGCTGGCAACTTTAGTTTGGCAGAGTTCGATAATTTTGTGGGGAGTTAATCAACGCGAGAAGCGATCGCTAGTTGCTCAAGTAAAAAGGATTAAGGAAAAAGGAAAAAGTCATCCGTTGTGGCGTTGGGTTTGTGAAGAAAAAATATCATAGGTGGTGCATCGCCGATGATGGCTATCGTTGCTTGAGAACTAATAAGGTAATGTCGTCGTAAATTTTTTGATTGCCAATGTGCGATCGCAAATCATCAATAACTGCTTGACAAATCTCCAGCGCTGAAGCATCAACATTTTGGCAGACTACTTTACATAGACGATCTACACCATAGAGTTTACGTTCTTCATCTTCAGCTTCGGTGATTCCATCGGTATATAGGACAACGACATCCCCCGCGTGTAAATGAATATGTTGTTGATCCAAAAAACCAAAAATTTCTTCTTCTAATCCAATCGGAAAACCTAGATCAATCGTGTCAAATCGTTCTAGAGTTCCATCTTTACGTACTAAAATCATCTCCTCATGTTGACCACTCAAGATTAATTTTCCCTGTTCATAGTCAATTAGCGATAGGGTTAAATTCTTGTCCGATGACATTCTCTGCACATTGCCGTAAATTGTGCGGTTAAGGATGTCGAGAAAGCGGACAGGATCATTTTCTTCACTTTGTAATAAGGTACGTACCGCAGTCTGCACCATAATCATTAACATCCCACTTTCTAGTCCATGTCCAGTTACATCACCAATCCCAATTTTAATCCGCCCGTTTTGTTGTAATACATCATAATAATCCCCACCAACTTCCGCAGCAGGTTCCATAAAACCTGCAATATCTAATCCTGCAATTAGCTCCAATTCTCTTTGCTTTGGCAAGATCATCTTCTGGAGTTTGCGGGTTACATCTAGTTCACTACTCATTCGCAAGTTTTCTAGTTTTAGAAGATTGTTCAAAGCTAGAATTTGTTTATTAGCTCCATCTAAAGCAATTTCTGCAATTTTCCGTTGGGTAATATCTTCGACAGTTCCCTCGTAATAAAGTAATTTACCTTGCACATCTCTCAATGCTCTGACATTTTCACTAATCCAGATGATTGTGCGATCGCGTTTATATACCTGTGACTCAAAATTAGTAATGGTGTCATTTTCTTCCATCAGTGATTGAAACTGTTGCCGCCGATCGCGATCGACATAGAGTTGTGTCTTCACATCTACGATGTGCTGCAACATCTGCTCAATTGATTCATAGCCATAAATTCTTGCCAATGCGGGATTTACACTAAGATATCTACCATCGACGGTTGTTTGAAAAATGCCATCGACAGAGTTCTCAAAGATACTGCGATATTTTTCTTCGGACTCTCTTAGGGCGATCGCCACACTATTAAATGACTGCACAACCATCGATAATTCATCTTTACTGTCAAGCATGATGGAAATGGCTCCCCCTGATGTCATCTGTTTAGAAGCAATATCTAACTGATGAACTGTTCGCATTACCGATAGATAAAATCCGACAAATAGATAGACAATGCTAACCATTACTATGGCGACAAACGTTATAACAAATTGTTTGCGCTCCTGAAATCCTTGAATACGCACTTCTAGTAATTCATCTAGACGCTCAACAACTTTCTGCCAGAGAGTGAAACTATCGCCTAGAGTTCTTTCCATCTCTTGATAATAAAAATTGTTAATCACAGAAATATTTTTGTCTTGACTTGCCAATTGACTAATATAAGTATTCACCTCACTCACACTGACAACAAAATTGCCGAGAGGCACAGATAAAGCATTGCGAAGATTACCACGGGGATTATTTTGGAAAGCTCTTTCTAGATTAGCTGCTAGTTCGTTGTTGTAATCGCCCAGTAAACTAACTAGGGAAATTAGCTTCGCTTTTTTTTCGTTTGTAGCTTCCTGCTTAAATACGATTTCTGCTTCTGTGTACATCATTTCGTACAGTAGCTTTTGCATCTCAGGTAGTTTAACGGCGATCGCATCCATTAAGTAATAAGTGTCTAAGTCAGGATCAAGAATCAGGTTAGAAAAGTCAACTACATGTCTGCGGAACAAATTAATTTCTTCAAGCAACGCATCGTGATTCCTAAACCCTAAGAACTCTTGTCCATCCAGCAAGCCTTGCCACTTAAATTTGACATCCCTAAGCCTTTCACTAGCTTGCATATTTTTCCCAAATTGGCGATCAACTTCTGTAAGCTTGATGAATTCTTGCTCAATTTTTTTTTGTAATTCTGTCAATTCCTCAGACGAAGATACTGGCTCTAAATTCTGGAAATTTCTATAAAACTGACTTTGTAAAATTAGTTGTCTTTGGGGGATATACTGCCATAACTGATTGAGGGGGCGTAGATAAGCATTGCCATAGAACTCTTTTTGCGTAAACTCTATGCGGCTATCTAGCTCCGATATTAGCAAACTCATTACTAATGCCAATGGCAACACAAATAATAGACTGATCAAGAAAAATTTCTGAGGATAATTCAGGCGATTCATTAGGGCGATCGCTGGTTTAAAGAGAGTCATAGTTTGCCTTGAAGTCAAAATGGTTAGCTCTTTACACTATTAACTATTAATTGAGCCATGATTTTAGAGATTGCTTTAGTTTCGGCAGTCCTGACTAATCTCATATTTACGATCCATTTTATAGCTGATATAGCCTGATAAAGGCTATATCGATTTTTGACTAGGGAGGCTGTAGAGATCTAGATCACAAATATTTGGGGAACTTATCACAAAATAGACACTCATATTAGATTAAATCTAGGTTAAGATTAGGTTAATCAAAGTTAAATCGTGCTTAGTTGCTTATACCAGTAGTAATAAAAATATGTCTCCCGTATCTGAGTGATGTGTTTTACAACTCTGTAACGACCAGCTTTGGCAGGGTTTCCCAAAACTACTTGGAGTTGTTCTTATTTGTAATCTTTAAAGAGGGAAAGTTATGTCTAGAAATACTCAATGTCTGTTTCCGCAGTCTCGTTACTACGGTAAATTTACACCAGAGAATTTAGTATTTAATGCTAATCTACAAGAGTTTTCCCATCGTGTTAGTATCATTTGCGGTCTAGAAACGGGTGGTAAAATCTCATCACAAGAAGCATACCTTCAAGTCGCGGAGCTATGGCAGCAATTAGAACGGTCGAAGAAAAATCTCTTCACATGAAAGGAAAAAGCGGTGTAATCTACCGCTTTTTCCTTTTTTGGGCATCACACAAAGGTGATTGTGTGGATTTGCCAACAATTGATTTAACTACTGGATGTAACTTTCTCTCTTAATGCTATTATTGTAGATGGCTCGGATCTATGCGATCGCAACGCCCGAATCGTGTCAGGGTCGGAAGACAGCAGCACTAAGGGATGCTTGAGATAGGCGTAGTACCCGGGCTACTTTTTTTAGGTTAGCAATGGGTTCAGGAGAGATTCATGGGTCGGGCGAAAAAAGTCGTACTTGCGTATTCGGGCGGCGTTGATACATCTGTTTGTATTCCTTATCTCAAACAAGAATGGGGTGTTGAAGAAGTCATTACCCTTGCAGCAGACCTAGGACAAGGCGATGAGTTAGATCCCATCAAGAAAAAGGCTCTCGATTCAGGAGCATCCGTCTCTTTAGTCAGAGATGTAACTAAAGAATTTGTCACAGACTATGCTTTCCCTGCGATTAAAGCAAACGCGCTTTATGAAAATCGTTATCCTCTAACTACGGCTCTAGCACGTCCTCTGATTGCCAAAATTTTGGTAGAAGCAGCCGAAGAATATGGTGCTGATGCTGTAGCTCACGGATGCACGGGTAAAGGCAATGACCAAGTAAGGTTTGATGTGTCGATCGCTGCACTTAACCCTGATATTAAAGTGCTTGCTCCCGCTCGTGAGTGGGGGATGAGCCGTGAAGAAACGATCGCCTATGGTGAAAGATTTGGGATTGCTTCACCAGTGAAGAAGTCTTCACCCTTCAGTATTGATCGCAACTTGCTCGGTCGTAGTATCGAAGCAGGGCCTCTCGAAAATGCGTGGAATGAGCCACCTGAAGAAATTTATGCGATGACCAAGGCGATCGCCGATACTCCCGATGAGCCTACCTATACTGAAATTGGTTTCGAGAAAGGGATTCCTGTTTCTCTCGATGGCAAGGTGCTTGAGCCTGTGGAGTTAATTACTGCACTTAATGCGATCGCAGGTAACAATGGCTATGGGCGCATTGATATGGTTGAAAACCGCTTAGTGGGGATCAAGTCTCGTGAAATCTACGAAGCCCCTGCAATGTTGGTTTTGATCCATGCTCACCGCGATCTTGAAAGTCTCGCTCTGCCTTCTGATCTTGCTCAATACAAGCGTGGTATCGAGGACACCTACGGCAAGATGATTTATAACGGACTTTGGTATAGCCCTCTCAAATCTGCCCTTGATGCTTTCATCGATAGTAGTCAAGAGAATGTATCTGGAACCGTCCGCGTCAAGTTCCATAAAGGCAGTGCGATCATTGTCGGTCGTCAGTCTGTGAATTCACTCTATGACGAAGACTTGG
>JBJTVM010000209.1:0-5608 GCA_046081205.1 Pseudanabaena sp.
ATTTCAATTGGTTGGCGATCGCGCTGAAATATTAACAGCGATCGTTCCTTGGGAAATAGTAACCATCCCATTTCTGTACCGTGCTTGAGGCAATGCAAAATATTACTGATCACTCGCATCGGTGCTTGTTCTGGCGATAAAATCTCAATCACCCAATCTGGGTAAATGGGAAATACATTCTCAATTTCTCCTTCTGCATTAACAGGTAATCTCTCCCATCGAAATACTGCCACATCTGGGACAATTGACCGATCACCAAAGCTACAACGCAATTCTGGCAAAGCTAAGGCTATTTGTTTATCTTCAGTTACTGCATTAACGGTATTACAAAATTTAAGCTGAAGTCGAGAATGTTGACCTTGTTGCCTTGGCTTCTGATAAATCGAACCGTTAATATATTCACTAGCAGGCTTCGTTTCTGGCTGAGTCAGAAAGCGATCGAGTGTTATTGAGGGAATATTCTTTGTGGCAAGAGTCATGGTTAATTTACTCTAATCATTAAATTTTTCCTTAGCCTGACACGAATTACTCAAAAATCTGGGAGAGCAGACAGGAAAAATCTGGCAAGAGTGGTGAAGTAAGGCTATCACTCTCAAATAAAGTCATCACTAGTTTGAGAACTCCATTTTCACGCCGATAAACTTGAATTTGCTTGGCTCTCCAATCTGCAATCCAATACTCTAAGACTCCTCTTGAAGAGTAAAGTTTTAACTTCACTTCGCGATCGCGTTTTTCATTTTCTGTTCCCGCAGAAAGTACCTCGATCGCCAAATCAGGCGCTCCCAGCAAATGTCCAGCCTGATCAATCAAAACCTCATACTTCTCTTTGCTGACCCAAACTACATCAGGAATTACATCATCCTTATCGCCAAAGATCACGCCAGCCCCAACTGAGGTATATCCTAATTGAGTTTGATCTGACCATACTTTTAATTTGGTGTAAAAATTACCGCAGGTGGTTTGATGCTTCCAGTGAGGCGCTCTAGTCACAAAAAGTTCTCCATTGATAATTTCATAACGGCTGCCGTTGTCGGGCATCAGTTCTAGGTCAGCACTAGTCCAAAGAAGCTGCTCTACTGGTTGGGCTTCTGTCACAATGGAATTATTAGCAGTTTCAGGGGTAGTAGCGATCGCTTGAGTCATAACCAAGTCCTACGATGAGCGATATCGCTAAAGTATAGCAATCTGCGCGATAACGTTTGCATGGGATTGGTAGGAATATTAAAGAGATCGCCCAACAAAGATGCCCAGAATTCCGCAAATTTTTCACAAGCCTATCCCCTGTCACAAGTCTTTCAACAAGCTAACTGCTAAGCGCTAATCGCTAACTGACTCACCCCAATGACCCAAACAAGATTACAATATGTTAAGCAAAACTTAACAACAAGGTAACGACAGTCAGGGTCGAGCATAAACATGAAAGCAGTGATTATTGGTGCAGGCTTAGCGGGTATGAGTACTGCCGTAGAGCTTAGCGAACAAGGCTATGAGGTAGAACTTTTTGAATCCCGTCCCTTTGTGGGCGGCAAAGTCAGCAGTTGGCTAGATAAAGATGGCAACCATATCGAGATGGGCTTGCACGTATTTTTTGGCTGCTACTACAACCTCTTTGCACTGATGAAAAAAACAGGCGTATTCGAGCATCTCCGCCTCAAGGAACATACCCATATTTTCGTGAATCCAGGTGGTGCACAAGCAGCCCTTGATTTTCGCAACTTCGGCGGCGCACCCTTTCATGGTCTGAAAGCATTCGTAACCACAGGACAATTACCACTTAAGGACAAAATCCAAAATGCGATCGCGATCGGGCGGAGTCCACTAATTCGCGGCTTAGTCGATCATGTTGGCGCAATGAAGGAAATCCGCGCCCTCGACAATATTAGTTTTAAAGATTGGTTTTTGGGGATGGGCGGCTCACAAGCAAGTCTCGATTTGATGTGGGATGCGATCGCCTATGGACTAGGTTTCATCGACTGCGAAAATATTTCCGCACGCTGTATGCTCACCATCTTCCAATTCTTTGCATCGAGAACTGAAGCTTCGATTTTGAGAATGCTCGAAGGTGCGCCCGACGAGTTTCTTCATAAGCCGATTGTGAAGCTGATTGAATCTAAAGGCGGCAAAATCCATTTGCGTCGTGGTGTGCGTGAAGTTCTCTTTGAAGGTGAAGGCGAAGACACTCGCGTTACGGGCTTGATCATTGGCAAGGAAGACGGTGAAGAAATTGTCAATGCTGATGTGTATATTTGCGCCACCGATGTTCCAGGGGTAAAGAGAATCATCCCTGAGAAATGGCGGGCATGGTCGCAATTTGACAATATCTATAAGCTGGATGCTGTACCTGTAATTACCGTGCAACTGCGCTTTGATGGTTGGGTAACGGATATTGATAATTTGCTGTATGCCATTAAAGTAGACTTCTCCACCTTTGCTGACTTGGCGATTACTAGCCCTACTGACTATTACAAAGAAGGCGAGGGTTCACTCTTGCAATTAGTAATTACCCCTGCGGATGATTACATCAAGCTCAGCAATGAAGTGATCGTTGAGAAGATGATTGCTCAAGTACATCAGATTTTCCCCTCTTCTCATAAATTGAACGTCACTTGGTCAAGTGTAGTCAAACTAGCGCAGTCGCTCTATCGAGAAGCCCCTGGGAAAGATCCCTTCCGTCCAACTCAAGCCACACCTGTACAGAATTTCTTTTTAGCAGGCAGCTATACGATGCAGGACTACATCGACAGCATGGAAGGCGCGACACTTTCGGGCAAGATGTGTGCCGCAGAAGTAATTAAGAGCAAGCAATTAGCGAAAGTATAAAAACAATAACCGTGCAATGCACGGTTATTGTTTTTGATTAGGAATCATGGATTTACCTATTATCTTTCATCCCAATTACGTCGCGCCGCTCACTAATACCAATCGCTTCCCGATGGAAAAGTTTCGCTTGCTGTACGAGATGTTACTGGCGGATGGAGTGGCGCGACCTGAGCAATTTTTCCAGCCAGAGTTGCCAGACTTAGAGGCGATCGCCTTAGTTCACGATCGCGAATATGTGAATGCTTACTGGCAAGGTAATCTCGACCCTAAAGCCCAACGTCGCATCGGATTACCTTGGAGTCCCGAACTGGCTTATCGCACCAGAATCGCTGTTGGTGGCACATTATTAACTGCAAGGCTAGCCTTAGCGCATGGATTAGCTTGCAACACCGCAGGGGGAACCCATCATGCCTTTCCTAGTTATGGTTCAGGCTTTTGTATATTTAACGATCTGGCGATCGCTTCCCAAGTTTTACGCAAAGAAGGTTTGGTCAAGAAGATCTTAATCGTTGATTTGGATGTGCATCAAGGCGATGGCACGGCTCTCATTTTTCAGGATGAGCCAGATGTGTTTACCTTCTCGATGCATTGTCAGATTAACTTTCCATCGATTAAACAAATCAGCGATCGCGATGTTCCCTTACATGAGGGCATGGAAGACGATGCATATTTACGCACTCTCGCTAATCATTTACCAGATTTATTAACCGAATTTCAGCCCGACTTAGTTCTTTATGATGCAGGTGCTGATCCGCATATAGGCGATCGCTTGGGCAAACTAGCTCTGACCGATGCGGGACTCTATCGACGCGATATGCAGGTTTTGGGTACTTGTGTCTCTCAAGGGTTCCCTGTCGCCTGTGTGATTGGTGGTGGTTATTGCGAAGACATGCGATCGCTAGTTTATCGACATTCCCTATTACATCGCGCCGCCAGTGAGATCTATCGACAATATCGGCTATAGATTAGATTTTTGAAGAAAAGCTATGGGCTTTGAGAATTGCTGCTACTAGAAATGCATAGGAAATACCGCCAACGATCGCTAATAGCCAAAAACTGACTAAGGCACTCGTATTCCAAAGGGCATGAAGCAACGCCGAACTGAGATATCCGATTGTGAGAATCTGCCAACGGAGGGAAGGCTTCATGATGCTGAGACCGATGAAATAGCCGAAATAACCGCTATATGCCATATGTCCAGCCACAGAACCCAGCACACGGGGAATCAATAATTGCAACCCTGTCAGCTCTGCTATTTCAGGACTAGCAGCTTGATTGGCTACACTCTGAATAATGCTCGGTACATACAAACCTAAAGTTTCCGTTAGCGTAAAACCCACGGCGGAAGCCGCACCGATCAAAATTCCATCTAGGGGTTCGCTAATACCCACACGCGATCGCCATCTCTTCCCCAGTCGTAAACCCATAAACCAGAGTATAAAAACTGGCAGAGCCTTAAGCAACTCCTCCATTAATCCCGCCCCAAAAAACATCGCAATCAAAACACTGATAAAGCTAACTTGCCCCGTTGGTGCGGTCCCTGGTAGAACCTTATAAAAGAACCACAGAAAAATATTTAAAATCGGGCTTTTAATGATCAACGCTGTAAATATTGCTGCGCCTAAAATTACCCACCAAGGTTTATTTTTGCCACAAAGTTGATAGACAAAATAATAGGCGGCAAGACTGATATATACGGAAATGGTGAGGTTAAATAATTGGGGCTGTCCTAAAAAAGCAAACATCATCACCACAAAGCCCACCGTTGCAATCCCTGGCAAGAGGTAGGCTTTTTTCCAGAGATCATTACCCGTCGAAAAAATTGGTAATAATTTTGTTAGCGTGATACTTGTAATTTGCGATCGCGGACGTTTCCTAATATCTGTTTCTAAAGCTGTGTTAGGGCTAGTCTCTAATTCAAATACAAACTGGGGGCCATCTTTAGTTAGCTGAATACGATCTCCATGCTTGAGTGGATAACAGCTATACAAACGACGATCATTAATAAACGTGCCATTGGCGCTATCAAGATCGCAAATTTCCCACCCCTCAATTTTTTGGCTGGCATCTTGACGATTGTTCTGCTCCGTAAAAATGGGACGAATCTCCGCATGACGGCGAGATACTGAGCCATAGATATTAATATCGATCGCTACTTCACAACTAGGATCGCGCCCCAAGGTAATCGAGCGATCGCCCAAAGTCGCCACAATTTCACCACGATCAACATCTTGGCGATCGGCAGAAATTTTCTTGAGAAAAGCTATAGCAGTAAGGCGATCATACATAGCTTCATTTATATCATTAGTTCTCGATACATAATACCAATTCAGAGAAGTGTGGCGACACTTCTCTGAATTGAAAACTAAACCATGTAAAGGTTTTGAAAGCACAAAATGGCTACACCATTTTGTGCTTTGGGATTACAACGCCTTGCGCTCAAATCTAAACCCAGAAAGTTTTTAAAAGCTTTGCATCGCAAAGCTTTTAAAAACTTTCTGGTAAATGAATGGCGATGATTTTCGCTACTATGGCTACAATAAGCCGCGATAGCGGATAAAAACTAAGACGACTGACCATGAGCCTAGCGCCACCTTAATCGCAACTAGAATATTCAGAATCGGGATAATGCCGCCACTAATTAGTTCACTTAGATCTTGCACCATTCCGAAAATCGTTAAGTGGGAATGGGTTTAAGAACAATTTCAAAGCCATGACGGGCAGCAATATCGGCACTAATTTGAAGATACCTGAGAAGTTTCAACCAAAGGACAGAAGGGAATAAAAC
>JBJTVM010000210.1:0-3207 GCA_046081205.1 Pseudanabaena sp.
GCGCCACTTTCAAAATTTCTTCTGTATCCCTTAAAGCCTAAATAGGCTGTAAGATAGACAGCGCTTTGCGCTGTCTATCTTAAATTTTACCATTTCGACAAGATTGAAAAATGTTGATTACTTCTTGAGGTACTTGCTTAGTTTCTCTGGCGGCTGTGTCAATTTTGAGAAAATCAGCAAAGGTGTATTGCGATCGCAGTTTATCTAGACTACAAGTACAGAACTCTTTACTATTAGTAAATCCACAACCTTTCATAAAAGTTTTGATTACCTCTTGTGGATATTCAAACTTCTCTTGTTTAACGGTTTGACTCTCCTCAGCCCACGCCATAGAGATTCCACTACTAGCCAAGACAAGTGTACTGAGAGATAGGACTAAATGATGACGCATATTTCACTTGAATGGTAATTTCGGTTACGCCCTAGGACTCTGATTTTATAATAAGCGATACCTAAAACCCACAAATTGCAAAGGACATTTTTTACCAATTCTAAGTTTTATAGGGTGAAGGAGACCATATTTCTATCATCAGGATGACTGCATTGATTGCGGTTTCGTGACAACATCTATTATGCATACCCTGTTTTGCTTGAGCGTTTGCATGAAATCTCCTGACCGTTTACTAATTGTTGATGATGTGCCAGACAACCTATTTCTTGTTCGCACAATTCTTGAAGAAGAGGGGTATGAGATCATCACATCATCCAATGGTCATGACGCTTTGAAAATGATTGAGTCAGAGCCACCAGACTTGGTTTTGCTAGATGTGATGATGCCCCTGATGGATGGCTATGAGGTAACTCGACATATCAGGGCGATGAAAGATCTACCTTTTATTCCGATTTTGCTAATTACAGCCTACGATCGCGCCAATGCGGTCAAAGGCTTAGATCTTGGTGCAGATGAATTTATTCGTAAGCCCATTGAAGCTGATGAGCTACTGGCAAGGGTGCGATCGCTGCTACGTTTAAAACATAGTATTGCGGAGCGCGATCGCATTGATCGCCAAAGACAGGATTTTGTGTCACGCCTAACCCATGATCTGAGAACACCGTTGGTGGCGGCGGATCGAATGTTAGGGCTTTTGCAAGATGGGGTATTAGGAGAGATATCGCCAGAAATTCGTGAAGCGTTAACAATTATGGGGCGCAGCAATCATAATTTGCTGGAGATGGTTAATAAGCTTTTAGATGTCTACCGTTACGAATCTGGCAGTAAAACCATTAATTTACAGCCGCTAGACTTAAAAGAATTGCTCAATCAAGTGGTGCAAGAACTGAAACCGATCGCTATTTCTAAAAATTTAGAACTTACTGCCAATCTTGATGATATTGCCACGGTTAAAGGCGATCGCCTAGAACTACTGCGAGTATTCAATAATTTGATTGGTAATGCCCTTAAATTTACCGAATCTGGCAGCGTTCATGTTAGCTTAAAATTAGAGGAATCCGAGGCATCTATTGCGATCGCAGATACGGGTGCAGGGATTTCACCAGAGGAGCAACCATTTTTGTTTCAAAGATTTCGCCAAGGCAACCATCAAAAACAAGGTAGTGGTTTAGGTTTATATCTATCGCACTATATTATCAATGCCCATAATGGCAAAATCTTAGTCAAATCTCCTAACCTAGACTCTCAACAAGGTTCTACATTCTTTGTGCATTTGCCAACAATTAAGTCATGAGCAACCTTCAACTTCATTATGATACGCTCCTCAGTCATTGCAGCAACCCACTCGAAGCGATCGCCCTTTTGCGTGAATATCGTCCTTATTTTGAGCTAATTCCTAGCTTACGTCGTCCTAGCGATAGCTTAATTTCCATTCCATTCCCAGTCGTACAGCTTACTAGTCCCAACTTAACGCAAAGTCATGTGCAGCTAGAATGCGATCTTGCTTTGATCATGTGTGATCCTGACTGGAAAGTTAAAACTGGTCAAGAAATATTTGTATTTATCCATCGTCCTAATGAAGACTACTCGGCTCTACTAAAACGTTGGCGACAAGTGGAAGTCGCGCTTGGTGAAGAATATTACTGGCTATTACCATGGAAGCATCGCAGTATTATTAGCGATCGCGGTGAATATCATTATCCTCTCTTTGTGACGCTTGACTATTCACCTGCCCGCATTGCTAAAGGTTTAGCAGGTGCATCATTACCTCACGTTAAAGCATTAACTCCAGAGATTGATCCTCCACCAGATATTGAAGAAAATCAACAAGATCAAATTTATGATTCCACTAAGTAGTTACAGCGCTTTGCGCTCAAGCCCAAACCAATAAAAATTTTGAAAGCGTTGCAAAGCAACGCTTTCAAAATTTTTATTGCGACTTACCTTGTGCAGTAGTATCCAAAGGGCTGTAGGATGTTTACTACAGACTGGACATTATGCCTTCTGTAGTCGTTTTACCAGAACAAATCAATGGCTTCCCAACTGCGTGTATATGTTCCACCCCATCCCATTATTCGGCATTGGCTCACGATCGCACGGGAGAAACATACTCCAGTTCCCCTATTTCGGACAGCAATGATTGAGATGGGTAAATGGCTAACCTATGAGGCAGTCCGTGAATTTTTACCTGTACAAGAGGTAAATGTAGAAACCCCTTTAGGAACAGCATCAGGGCAGTTGATCGATGGTTCCATGCCTTTAGCGATTGTGCCAATTTTACGAGCAGGATTATCCATGCTCGAAGGTTGCCAAAACCTATTACCAACAGCAAGTATCTATCACCTTGGGTTAGTAAGGAATGAAGAAACCCTTGAAGCTAGTTGTTATCTCAATCGTTTGCCAGAGAGATTTGAACCACAGACACGTATTTTCATCGTCGAGCCAATGATGGCTACGGGCGGCTCGATTATTACTACACTGAAAATATTAACAGAGAGAGGAGCCGATGCTTCCTTGATTCGCATTATTAATGCTCTCTGCGCTCCTCCAGCGCTGCAACTAATCAATCAACAATTTCCTGCAGTACAAATTTATTCAGGTTGTATTGATGAAGTTGTGAATGAGAAGGGATGGATTGTTCCCGGATTAGGAGATGCTGGCGATCGCTCCTTTGGCACTGAATAGAAAGATATGGTGCAAGTCCCCCGATAGTCAACCTAAGAAGTGAGTGGCGGCAGCGCCGCCACTCACTTCTTAGGTTTGTGCCAATGCAAGTGACTGTAGCTATATAATCGATCTAGCATAGAAGATTATAT
>JBJTVM010000211.1:0-2008 GCA_046081205.1 Pseudanabaena sp.
GAAAGATAAGAGTTGGGTAGTTTGAGGAAAAGGAGTTGGAAAAGATGAGTCGTGGTTCTTTCCCCCGCTACTCATCTTTTAGGTTTTAGGACTACTTTAACGGGAATTCAATATAGCCATTTGTGCCGCGCTTCGCGCGGCAGGGCAACCGCATAAAAAAATTGCGATTTGAGGCTTTGAGCAGTACAGAAATATTTTTGAAAGTGACGCTTCGCGCCACTTTCAAAAATATTTCTGGGTTTTAAGTAAGCGCAAAGATCTGTAATGTTTGTTGGGCATCTGAAGAGTGATGTGGTAATGCGAGTTACAACCTATGGGATTAAATCGTATTCAAAATAACTTTTTTTTGCAAAAGAAAAATGTATGTGACTTTATTAGCTTCCTTGAGAGCCAACAAGTTATCCCCAAAAAACAAGCGATTATCAAAGATGAATAGTGATTTGTCTGATCAATCTCAACAGTCTGTGTATGCCCTTGGTACAGCCCCCAATGCTTGGCTCGTCAATGAGCAATTAGCCGATCTGACCCGTTCGCCCCTATCTCCTCAACCCGTCACCATCTCTACCCAGACTAAAACACTTCGCCTCGATCTCTCCAAAACCGCTATCATCATTGTCGACATGCAGAATGACTTCTGTCATCCCGATGGCTGGTTAGCCCATATAGGCGTAGATATTACCCCTGCACGAACTCCCATTGAGCCTCTGCAAAAGCTGCTACCACCATTGCGATCGCACAATATCCCAATCCTCTGGCTCAATTGGGGCAACCGTCCCGATCTCCTCAATATCAGCGCAGGTCTACGCCATGTTTATAACCCTTCAGGTCGGGGCATTGGTTTGGGCGATCCCCTGCCCGCCAACAGTTCATCAGTCCTAACCCTCAATAGTTGGGCAGCCGCGATCGTTTCCGAACTCATTCCAGAATCCACCGATATTCATGTCGCCAAATACCGCATGAGTGGCTTTTGGGACACACCCCTCGATAGTATTCTCAAAAACTTAGGCAGAACCACCCTACTTTTTACAGGAGTCAACGCCGATCAATGTGTCATGGCAACCCTACAGGATGCCAACTTCCTTGGTTACGACTGCATCTTAATTAAGGACTGCTCCGCCACCACCTCCCCAGAATTTTGTATGCAAGCCACCATTTACAACGTTAATCAATGTTTTGGCTTTGTCACTGAATCAGCCCATATCCTAGATGCCCTTGAGTCTGTTGCGATTCTGCAATGAGTTTTCTCTCAGAAGTTTCCCTTGTTAATATAGCGGTTTTCAAATGAGCGCATACTCATTTGAAAATAAAAAACCAGTTCCAGTAAGAGTTTTGAGTTTTCATTTTGCCTACGGCAAAACGAAAACTGCAAGTAGAAACACAAACTAAAAAATATAGACGTACATTACTATGGTATCAAAACATTGTGTTATTCCCGTAGCCAAGACTCCAAAAGACTACCAAGCCTTCCGCATTAGCCCAGACGATACTAATCGACTAGCGATCGTTTTTGATTCCAATTCAGCAAATATATCGATTACAGTTTGTGTGGAGATTTTTGATATTGGTGGCAAAACACCACCCAATCGGCATAACTTTGCTGTTGAGATGTTTTTTGTACTCAAAGGAGAAGGAATTGCATTTTGTGATGGCAAATCTATCCCGATTCGTGCGGGTGATAGTTTGCTAGTACCACCGACGGGAATTCATCTCATCCAAAATACTGGAAATAGTCGGTTGTATGCACTTTGCATTATGGTTCCCAATGAAAACTTTTCGGAATTAATTAGACGAGGAACACCAGTGACATTAGATGAAGAAGATCTGTCTGTTTTAACTCATTACTCCATGCCACAGGGCAACTGCATAAAAAAATGATAGGACTTACGCAAACCGAACGAATTTATTAGGTTTGAGGTAGATGTGGTGGGGGGGGGGGGGGGGGGGCAAACAGACAACACCCACGGACTCTCTCAAGGCAACAAAAAAAAAAAAAACAAAAAACGAACAC
>JBJTVM010000212.1:0-3152 GCA_046081205.1 Pseudanabaena sp.
TTTTTCCGCTCTTTACTTGGCGTGTTCCCAATGTGGCTAAGGATTTATTGACTGAAAAAGAATTAGAATTTGGAATTCATGGTGGTGATGCGGAAACTAGTCTGATGCTGGCACTTTTGCCTGAGCAAGTCCAAATGGATAGGGCAGTTACCGAATATCCCTATGGATTACCTGAAAATAGTTTACTGAGTATGGAATCAGCAAACCCCTTCGCATGGGTAATGCGTGATTTGACTCGCAGTGGGGTTTTGGGTGATGCTAAGGCTGCGACTAAAGAAAAAGGCGAGAAAATTCTTGATTCTTTAGTTGATGGTTGGGTGCAATTGATCGAAGATATCTATAAATTTGAACAACCGAAAGCATATGGCAATCATCTCCTCTAAACCAAGTCCGAATCCTGAAGGCGATCGCCCTGCTAATCAATCTGATCCTCAAAATCCATCGTCAGCAAATCCTGCAAAGACCTCTGGACAAAAGTCAACCTCGCGATCGCCTAAAAAATCTGCGAAAAAAGAAGTAACCGCGCCCGAAATGCAACAGGCTTTAGATTTACTACAAGCGGAAGCCACACCAGAGGAAAAGCTAGAGGATCAACTAGCCAAAGATGCTCCTGCTCAAGTTTCGGTTGATATTAATATTCGTCCCAAAAACCTCAAAGACTACATTGGACAGAAAGATTTAAAAGAGTTGCTCCATATTGCGATCGCTGCGGCAAAGTCACGTTCTTCAGCCCTCGATCATTTGCTCTTATATGGGCCCCCTGGTTTGGGAAAAACTTCCTTGGCTTTGATCATCGCTCAGGAAATGGGTGTGCAGTGCAAAATCACCTCGGCTCCTGCCCTAGAACGTCCCCGTGATGTTGCTGGTTTATTGGTTTCCCTACAGCAAGGAGATATTCTCTTTATTGATGAAATCCATCGCTTACCGAATGTGACGGAAGAGATTCTCTATCCTGCAATGGAAGATTATCGCCTTGATATTACAATTGGGAAAGGACAGGGGGCAAGGATTCGCAGTGTGCAGTTAAATAAATTCACGCTGATTGGGGCAACCACGAGAATTGGCGCTTTATCTTCGCCATTGCGCGATCGCTTTGGCTTTGTGCAACATTTTCGTTTTTATGAGCAGGATGAATTAACGCAGATTGTCTCTCGTAGTGCCAAGATTCTGGAGACTCCAATCCATGACGATGGGGCGATCGCGATCGCGGCAAGATCGAGGGGTACGCCTCGGATTGCCAATCGTCTCTTAAAGAGAGTACGGGACTATGCCGAAGTTAAGGCTAAGGGTGAACAGATTACAGGAGAGATTGCGGAGGCGGCTTTGGAATTATTTAATGTCGATCCTAAAGGTTTGGACTGGATTGATCGTAAATTGTTAACGGTGTTAATTGAGAACTTTAATGGTGGCCCCGCAGGTTTGGATACCTTGGCGGCGGCGACGGGTGAGGATGCTCACACGATTGAAGAGGTCTATGAGCCATATTTATTACAGATTGGCTATATCAATCGCACACCTCGCGGTCGGGTGGCTACGGCGGCAGCATGGAAGCATTTGGGCTATTCCGTGCAAACGGCGCTAGATTTAGCAATGCCTTAGGGTGGGCTATGCCCATCCTACTTATACTCTGAGCCAGCGTGTAGTTCCGTCTTTTTGATCAACGAGGGTAATCCCTAAAGCTTTTAGCTCCTCACGAATGCGATCGCCTTCTTGATAGTTTTTCGCTTTCTTCGCCTCAATCCGTTGCTGGATTAAAGATTCTATTTCAGCTTCACTAATATTACCTGAATCAACTTGGCGATCGCTGATATCTGCAACAAAACCCAAAACACTGGTCATGTAATATAAGGCTTGCCAATCTCTCCATAAAACGTCAGAACTTGCCGCCGTTTTACCAGCGTGGGATAGGGAGTTCCGTTCTGAGCGTAACTTTTTGGCTAGTTCAAACACATGGGACATGGCGACAGAAGTATTAAAATCATCATCCATTGCTTCTTCAAAACTAGCGATCGCTTCACTGACATCTTTTCGAGCAGGAATTTCTAGACTTTCCCAGCCTAACTTCGTGCCAAAATCTGCTGCAAATAGCATTCCATCGCGAATTGTTTCCCAACCTTTAGTTGCAGCTTTAATTGCTTCTTCGGTAAAGTCAATCGGTTGCCGATATTGTGCTTGCAAGATAAATAGACGGATTGCCATTGGGTCAAAATAAGAAGCTAGATCTCGAATCGTTGTGAAATTATTTAACGATTTCGACATCTTCTCACCATCAATATTCACAAAACCGTTGTGCATCCAATATTTGGCGAGTGGCTTCCCATAGGCTGCTTCAGACTGAGCGATTTCATTCTCATGGTGAGGAAACTGCAAGTCTGCACCACCTGCATGAATATCAATGGTTTCACCTAACCGCGATCGCACCATTGCGGAGCATTCAATATGCCAACCAGGGCGACCATTTCCCCAAGGAGATTCCCAAAAAGGCTCATTTGGCTTAGCAAACTTCCACAATGCAAAGTCAAATGGATAAAGTTTGTAGGGTTCATGTTCATCGACACGACCACTTGCCCCTGCTTGCATGTCTTCCAGTTTCCGTCCTGAGAGCTTGCCATAACCATGAAACTTCTGCACTGAGTAATAGACATCGCCGCCAGATGCATAGGCATAGCCACTATCAATCAATTGCTGAATTAGTTCAATGATTTCAGGAATTGATTCTGTCGCACGGGGATAATCATCGGCTCTAGCAATATTCAGCTTTTCCATGTCTTCGTCATAGGTGACGATATACTGCTCGGCGATCGCCTGCATTGTAGTGTTATTCTCTTGAGCTTTTTTTAAAATCTTGTCATCAATGTCTGTAATATTCTGAACATACTTAACTTGATACTTTGTTGCCAAATAGCGCCGAATCATGTCCCATACCACATAGGCTCTGGCATGTCCTAAATGACATAAGTTATAGACAGTTACACCACAAGCATACATTTTCACAGTCCCTGTTTCGAGGGGAATAAAGTCTTCTTTGCTACGTGTAAGTGTGTTGTAAATGCGTAGGGTCATGGGTTTGAGTGTATTTTGGTAATTTATGCTCATAGTAATTATACAGCAAAGGCATAGAGTAAGGGCAATTCATGAATTGCCCTTACTCT
>JBJTVM010000213.1:0-6841 GCA_046081205.1 Pseudanabaena sp.
CAAAGAACAAGTTGGTTATAGCGACCAGCGATCGCCAAGGTACTGTCATCTTGACCAACCAGAGCGATCGCAATAACTGCAAAATCAAATTTCTTGATCTGACTCGGTTGAGTGGGTGGGTTAGTAAACAGATTTTGGAGATCCCATCGCAATACTGTGCCACTCCCATGACCACTAAATAAGGTTCTCGCGTCGAGGGTATACTCTAAACCAAATACGCGATCATCTGCTTGATTAGTAAATGTGGCGATCGGACGTTGACTTTCGGATTGACTATCCAAAATCTGGATTTCCCCATTTTCTAGTCCAGCCGCTACAAAATTATTATTAACAGGACGATAGCGAACTGTGCGAATAGCTTTTTGCGCTTCCGTCAAAGTACCTAGGTCAAAACGAGCAAAGGTTTCATAAATTCCTGATACATTCCACTTACGGATTGTGCGATCATTGGAGCTACTAATCGCATTACCACCAATGCCATCATACTGAACAGATGTAACTAGTCCACGATGCTGTGGAAATGGATTAACAGGATTAAATCCAGATAGCCAGCCCATTAAAAAAAGAATGATTGCTAGAATCAGAATTAATAAGAAAAGTGGAACTACTGGTTTAACAACAACTTCAATCGCTTGGACTTCATCAATGCTGTTAACCCTTGTATCTTGCCAGTTTGCCTTGATTAGCAGATTTAATTTTTGAGATATTCCTAGCCAAGGTCGGGATTTATCAACTTGAAGTTGAAGTTCATTTTTGTGAAATGGTTCAATTTCTGCATCATTGGGGGACACCTCAAAGGTAAAGTCTTCATAATCACTAGAATTAACATTCTCCAGATCAAAACTAATTTTTTGAGGAAGGTTGCTAGCATTGTCGGCTGTGAGCGTAAATATCGCTGGTGAGGATTGCCAAAACTTCCACCATAATTTCCATGATCGCTTGGCGGGAATAGTCTGTAATTTTGGTGAACAGACTACGGCTAACTCACCTTTGGGTAATACTTCTAAGCTAGATGTTAATTGCGAAGGTAGGCCATTAGTATGGGAAATATCGATGGTAAAGGGATAGGATTTGGCGATCGCATCATGATCAAATGGCAAATTACATATAAAGGCAGCCCGAAACTGTGCTCCAGCCTTGACTGTGAACTGTTGAGTATTGCCTCTAGGGAACCATGAATCTGGCAGATCACGGCAGGTTAAGGTTACATTTGTATTTTGCTGACTGGTATTGCCAATCAAGATGGGAATTTCTAGATCATCAAGGGGCATAGCCTGAAGCTTTTGAGCAGGTATTTCTGCTTTTAAAATTGATTGTCCCGCGCCTTCTTGGAGATTGATGCGTAATACTTCACGATTTTCTTCACGTAACTCGATTGAAAAAGCCCTGACTGTAATATTCATAATCCCCGTAAATCCTGAGATCGGGGTTTCAATAATCGAAACCACAAACTCGACTAGATCTCCTGGGGGGATCTTCACACTCACATCGGGTGAAATCGTATACCACTCATAGCCCACTTCTTGAATATCTGCACCTGCTGCTATCAGTTCAATTTGGAAACTAGAAAACTGATGGCTATCATTAACAACAACTACGGGAAAAGAATTTTTTGAAGAACCAATTTTAAAATTTAGTTCTTTTTGGGGGATCTCTAAGCCGATTTGATTTGCGGACATCGCCGTATTCTCCTAATTTTCCCTAATTTTCTTTGATAGCGTTTGGCAAATGCGTACTTGTTCATTTGGCTAAGAACGACGAGAAGTTTCGCCTATTCTTACTGCTCTAGCACGTCTTAGAAGTGATTCTACTGAATTAGTCTGTCCCATTTGGGAGGCGATCGCTGCTTTTGTTGCCTCATCTTTTTCGGCGCGTAGCTTACTAAGTTGACTCTTCAGACCACTTTGTCGTTCGGCAATGGTACTTCCCATATCTTGAAATACTCGCGCCATTTGTCCCAGTTCATCTTGGCGCTGAGCCACTGAAGCCAATCCTTCAGGATTAAAAGATTCCTCTTCGATTTCCTTTGCCGCAGTCATCAGATTTTTAATAGGTCGTAAAAGCCATGATGAGATCGCCAAACCGATCAAAATATTTGCCCCCAACATAATCACAATAATAATTAATGTATTTCGTTGATTGGCTTCAATTTCCTGCATAAATATTGACTTCGGCACAACAATTCCAACTGACCAATCTAATTCCAAATCTTTATCCAACTTTTGCATACTTAAAATATATTTTTCACCATTTGAATTAAATTCAACTACCTGAAGATTTTCCAAGATTTCAGAAGAACCTAGTTGCTCTCGCAATGCTAATCCAGCATCCTGCAGACGAGGATCTTTACTTTGAGCAAGTTCAAACCGCTTAATTTCTTTGCCATTTCTTTCAAATACAGGCACGTCAGAAGTAGTAGCAACTAGATTGCCATTACCTTCAATCAAAAATACATTCCACTTATCGCTGGGGCGAGTTTGTAACATAAACTGTTTAATTTGTTTCAGAGAAATATTAATGCCTACTACCCCCTGAAACCCACCACTAGCATTGTAGATTGGCGTAGCTTTGGTGGTAGTCAATTCCCCATCAGTTGTACTCACAAAAATCTCACTCCAAATAGCCTTGCCAGCCTGTTTAGCAGCAATATACCAAGGGCGACCGCGATGGTCATATTTTTTTTCATCTTCGAGCCTTTTGACGCGTACCCCATTATTGTTCAGTTCAAAATTAAGGCGATCAGGATTAACATTATCTTCGCGAATACGTAACAAATAACTGGAATCATTCTGGCGCTCAATGCCCACCATTGTGCCACTTTCGTTACCATAAAATAGAATGTTTTGACTGTTTAGCTCTCTTAATTTATCAAATATCTCTTTTTGAACTTCGCCGATATTGTTTGGATTGACGCTGCCGTTGTCAAGAGCGGTTGTCAATGCTTGATTAATTTGCACCGACTCTTTCAGGTAGTTATTGATTTTTAGCTCAACGCGATAGTTTAGATTACGACAAAGCTCACGGGTTAATTTTTGAACGGCGTTTTCACTACTATTAAATGAAATCCAACCCGTGATACCAACTGCCAGAGTAATCTGAATGCTTAGCACAATAGGAAAAATTTGGCGAATCGAAGACATAGTATTGATAACCTTGGATAAGTGTGAGCTTTTAGATGGTTTAACGGTTTTATGGGGTTGTATCAACCATATTAGTGATGCGGCGCTGATCGGACTCTGGTTGAAGGTTAAGGTTGTTTTGGTACTGAGGATTGACCTGCATAGTTTGATACATCCCATAGCGTTGAGCAGCGTAGTGGAATATGTTAATTCCCAATTCTTGACAATTACGAATGGTTTCCCTCGTCAGAGGTTGATCTGACTGACCACTCCAGATCGGTGATAGCTTGCCAAGTATGACAACTAGCCCACCATTGGTGAGAATCTGCATTGGTTGCTGGAGAATCTCTGGTAAATTTGGCAGGAGAAATGGCTGACTACGGAGAGGATGATTGCGCTCTAAATCGGCAAATATTTGCATGGGTACTTCCAGAGGAAGCTGACTGCGAAAAGAATTAAGGAAATCTTGAATAGATGCATTGATTTCGATCGCGATCGCTTCTAACTCAGATAGTAGTTCTGCTTGCATACTCGATTGATTAGCTTGTTGAGCCATTGATTGAGATTGGACAGTCTTTTTGAGCTTGTTGTTAGCACCTTGAAGTTCATTATAAATTCCCAATAAATTTTCTAACTGGCTATTCTGAATCGAAGCTTCGATCAGTACGACCCCACCTATAGCCATATATTCTCGTAAAGCTAATTGCGTGGCATCATTAATAGTTAGAACTTGAGCATGGGTTAAATAAATGAGATGGTAAGGGCTGAGATGACTGAGTGTTAGTTCTGTATTAATATCGAGCTTTCCAATTGGTTCAACTAGGCTAAGGCTGGGTGCAAGACTAGATAAAGATTGTCCAAGGAAATGGAGATTCTCTTGAATAGTATTTTGCTGATGCTCTTTGAAAGTTGCTACGCGAACTAAATTTTGAGGACGAATTTGTGCTTGTAATCGATAGCGCATATCTAATTGCGATAAGCTGGGAGCAAATATGTCCAAGGGCTTTTGGATCTCTAACTTCCCTTCGGCGATCGCGATCCGACAGATTTCAATATCCGTTTCAAGGGGTAAGTCAGTTTTCTCATTGACTCTAAACGTTTCTACTAGTATTTCATTGCCATTAGCCCGTTTGAGTTTAGCGGGATCTACATAACTAAGCACTAGATAGACGACGACAATCTCGTCACCATAAGCTGTTGTGGAAATCCGAAAATCGAGGGGCGTTGGCACAACAATAAAATTACCTTGCAGATCGATCGCCATGCCTGGTTGAATTTGTACCCAACGCCCATCCCGAAATTTAGCTGGTAAATCTGCGGGTGCAGCGATCGGTGCAACTCCTAAGCCACAGATAATCCCTGGCAAAAAGAGGGACTGATACTGCACATTTTGACGATGTTGATGATATTCGTGAGCGAGTCGCCATCGTTCACTATTGATCATTAATCCATCTGATACCTGTAGGCGTTCAAAGGACTTTATGGTGGGATAGGGAAAGTCATTCATCGTTTTTTAGTGTGTTTTAGTAATTTTTTATCAATTAATACAGCGCTTTGCGCTTACTCAAACCCCAGAAATAGTTATGAAAGTGGCGCAAAGCGCCACTTTCATAACTATTTCTGTACTACTCAAAGCCTCAATAGGTTGTAGGTTGTGAGAGTGCGCTCCGAAGGGGCGTACTCTCACAACCCATTTAGGATTGCTATACATTCTCAAGGTTTGAAGATAACGTCGCTTTGTGAATAACATCTTTAAATAACTTCCAGATCGTAGGTACAAAAAACAGGTTTTTCACGGTCGATAATTTGATGGATAAGTCTTAAGTCAAGGCTATTTTGTAAATCGTTACGAATTCTCACCACAAAATGAAAGGGCTTTCCCCCACCTGTTGAAGCATTTTGTCCAAGAATGGTTTCACCAAGCACAAAACCTCGTCCTATGATTTCAAAAATACTAATGTGCTTTTCTGCTTCAGGCAAATGTTCGTCAAGAGGTAACCCTGTAAACAAATGGATATAAAAGCGTAGCCCCCGACGAGTTCCACGCCAACGATAAATTTGCATAGCTTGCTTGATTAAGTACCGCTGTCGCTCAATATTGAGATTTGGTGATGTTTCCCAGCCCACCCAATGAGCTAGAAATGGCAACATAGTTTCAGGTGCTAGCATCGGGTCGAGATAAGCCCAGAGTGAGTCTAAAATCTGCACATCGGGTTCTAGGGCTTCTTCAAAGATCTTCAGCAAGCGTCCCACAAAATCTACTTCACGATAAGTATCAGGTAAGAAGTCCAGATATAGACTAGGCGGACGCACATAAAGCCGAAATGACTCAATATCAAATAGTTCTAGTCTAGGTGAGCTTCCTGAATTGGAACTCGCATAACCACCATAGATTTGTAACTGCCCTTGATAATTAATTGTGAGAGGCTGCCCCTGAACGATCGCCTCTTGTTTTTCAAAAAAGTCCGCAGGAACTTGGAAATAAAGTACAGCTTCCATCTCTGCATAGGGTGGCAACTCATTTCCTTCCATTCCAATTTGCAGCCAATCCGTTGGGAAGTCTCCTTCGACACGCAAGTTGGTCAAAAGCGATCGATTACTCGAATTTTTGAGTTTGACGACAATCTCACTGGGTTCATGGGGATTAATCAGCAGTTTGCATTTAGTAAGCGATCGCGTACTATCACTATTAGCTGCACTATTAGCTTGTAACAGATTTTCCTGCGAACTCCCCAAATTATCAGCACTGACTAAAGTCTCTTCATTGGCTTCAGGAGACTTCATCGAAATTAGCTGAATGCTTAGTGATTGGAGTTTGCTTTTTTGAGTCATAGGAGTTGGTGTTTAGATGCTGTCAAGCGGGCTTAACTGACAATATTAATCACATGGCTAGAGCGTAACCTAGGACTGCGCCAAGAGCAGATCAATCCAACCGAACCGGGATCAATCATTGGTTGTGGTGCGAGTCGCCTCACCCATTCGCCGTTGTCATAGCGCAACTCAAATAGTTGTACTGTACCTAAAAAGCGCACACCTTGAAAGTTTTGTAACAGTTTGACAATATCAGACGGATAAACTGGACGACCAAACTCCCACCCTTGACCGTTGAATCCACCTGTAATGGGATTAAGAAACCGATAGAGCATCACCTTTAGTTGCTGCACAATATCTTGCTGCACCTGTGGATTGCTGTAGGAAGATTCTAAGGCGATCTCAGTCTGGACGCAGACCCCGACATATTCAGGTTGCGCTAGTTGTATTTGAATACCAAGCATCTTCCGTTCGTCGAGATAGTTCGATACTCGATCAATTAGGGGCTGGGTTAAAATGAACTGATCAGGAGCTATCCCTTGTCCTTGATCAATACTTTCGGTGCGGACTCTAGGGACAACTAGCAGCTTTACAGTTCCCGCATCTTGGTTGCTCCGAGTGGGCGCACAGATGACGCGAGCCACAACCCCATCTCCTGCAATCATGGTCAAGTATTCAAAATCTGTCTGGGTAATGGCGCGATCGCGGGTTCGGAGCATCTTCGGAACGCGCACCGCCACATCATCAAGGGATTCTGCATCAACGCCATTGCTCGCCGAAATGTGGTTAGTTAAACTGGCTACATAGGGAACAGCACTTTTGACTATTCGCAAACTGCCGCGCTGCACATTACCGCGAAACCCTCCGCCTGTGCGATATTTCACCATTTGAATGATTGAGCCTTTAGGGGG
>JBJTVM010000214.1:0-4297 GCA_046081205.1 Pseudanabaena sp.
GACGACTCTATCTACATTACGGGCTTGGTGTCCCTAGGGGCTGCTCGAGTTTATCTCTGCCTTTGCTTGTTGGATCTTAGTAAAGATTTTATCCTTTACTTTTCTTCCTAGATACAAGGGGCTGCGCCCCCGTGCCAGCCCCAAACCTTTGCCATTACATGGTTTCCTCCACGTAACATCGATTCTCATTACAAAAGTCAGCCATAGGGTGACTTTTTTGTGAAAGGCAGCGCTTTGTGCCGCCTTCACTTATCTGGTTTTTATTTATATTGCTATAGCTTCTTTTATTAAGGATTATTAACTAGTTTCTCATATCCACCTTAGATAGAGAAATGATCTCGTATTGTCTTGGATCAAGACTTTAAAAATGATTTTTACAAATTTGTAGTTTCTTATAAAATTCATGTATAAACCTTTTCTTGACTACCTAGAACAGTCTCTATTTCAAAGGTTTGACTTGCAAAGCCGTTTGATACCAGCAGGTTTAGAGTCTTGTGTCAGCGATCGCGGTCGTAACCCTGCAACAATTCGCAGTTGGTGCTATCAATGCCCAGAACTGCGGAAAATTCGCTATACATACATTGATGCAGGTGCAAGCGCCCAAATTTTTAATAGCGTCATTTATCCTAGTCATAACTATGACTTGCCATTACTGGGGATTGATTTCTTGTCTTTTGGATCAGTTAAGAATTTAATTGTGATGGACTTTCAGCCATTGTTCCAAGATCCCGCTTATTCAGAGAAATACATTTATCCGCTCAAAACTTTGCACGACAAGTATCCAGACTTAGCCCAAAATCTGGAAATGAAGTTTTATGATGCCAATCAATACTTCTCCAAATATTTACTGTTTGCAAAGACCGATCCTGAAACCGTGAAAACAAGGGTACTAGAAGCATTCAAAGACTATTTGAATCTCTATTGGACAATGCTTGATGATGCGAAACCCCTAGTAGATCAATCAGATATTCAGCGAATTGTCAAAGCCCAGAAAGACTACGACCAATACAGCGCCGATCGCGATCCAGCCTCTGGACTCTTCAGTAGTTATTTTGGTCATGAATGGTCAGAGAAGTTTTTGTATGGATTTTTGTTTGAAGATGCCAAGCCCCTAGCAGTGACAGCTTAAATGACTCTATATCAACCTTTTTTAGATCATGCGATCGCCTATTTAAAAGGGCGACTGCCCGATTTACATGCTTATCCAATCCCTGAAGGATTCGAGTCGAAATCGGCGATCGTGGGCAAGGGCAGCCATCAGAACGAAGTTTTGACCACTAGTCATGGCTATCAGTCAGCGAAGTTACGACAAATTCGGGCGGCTCATGTGCAGGGCGGAAGCTCACTTCAGGTTTTAAACTTTGTGATTTTTCCGCATTTGCAATATGACTTGCCATTTTTTGGGGGCGATCTGGTGACACTTCCTGGAGGGCATTTGATTGCGCTGGATATGCAGCCATTATTTCGTGATGCTCCTGAATATCAGGATAAATACACAAAGCCAATCCTACCGATCTTTGAATCTTATCAAAAGCATCTAACTTGGGGTGGTGATTTCCCTGAAGAAGCAAGTCAGTTTTTCTCCCCTGCTTTTCTCTGGACTCGTCCCAAAGAGGATGAAGTGGTGCAAACCTACGTATTTAATGCTTTCAAAGATTACCTTCAGGCTTATCTAGATTTTTGCGATCGCGCGGAGCCTGTCACTGATCCGCAGAAGTTAGCCGAAATTAAAGAGGCTCAACTCAGATATTTGCGATATCGAGCGGAAAAAGATCCAGCTAGAGGTATGTTTAATCGTTTCTATGGTCCTGAGTGGACAGAAGAGTATATTCATGGATTTTTGTTTGACTTAGAGCGTAAATTAGAACAAGTCTAGTCTGTTACAATTTATAACATTTATCTTCATCTCAAACCCAATGCCCAAAATGATTTGAGCCTACTTAGTCATTCCTATCGAAGATGGGCAAATTGATAGGGTAGCTTTAATATCGCTAAACTGGGTTTATACCAAAACACAAAATAGCTACGCTGATGTGTGTTTTGAAAGCCCTTATTTTGGTTTTAACTTACAAAAGTCGTCTCACTTTTGTGAATAGGTATTAGGCATTTGATTGAGGATAGATACCAGCATTATGTTTGAATCTGCTGAAATCGGACACAAGCTAAGTAAAGTAGAGTATGAGTCTCAAGAACCAGTCCTACGGATTAAACTCTTAGAAGTCCAAGAAGAACTCAAAACTGCTTCCTTTCCAGTAATTATTCTCATTGGTGGTGTAGATGGTGCTGGCAAGGGGGAAACTGTTAATTTGCTCCATGAATGGATAGATCCACATTATCTGGAAACTCATGCTTTTGGAACTGCTTCTGACGAAGAGCGCGAACGCCCAGAAGCTTGGCGATTCTGGCGAGTCTTACCACCAAAGGGACGGATCGGCATTTTATTTGGGTCATGGTATACCCGTCCCATCATTGATCGTGTCTATGGGAAGACTAAAAATACGGATCTTGACGTGGATTTGATGCGAATTAATGCCTTTGAGAAAGCATTGGTGGATGATGGCGCACTGATTATCAAATTTTGGTTTCATCTCAGTAAAGAAGCCCAATCTGCTCGCCTGAAATCACTGATGAAGAATCCCGAAACTCGATGGCGAGTTACAGATTCAGATTGGCAGCACTTCAAGCTTTATGATAAGTTTCGCCTTACTTCAGAACGCGCACTCCGCACAACCAGTACAGGTGAAGCGCCTTGGCTAGTTATTGAAGGACAAGATAAGAGATATCGCAGCATTACGGTGGGGAATTATATTCTAGATTTGATTTCTAAGCGTCTTGCCGCAGACCACTCAATAGCTGCCAAAATATCTACATCTCCACTTAAAACTGAGAACCATTACACCATTTTAGATACCCTCGATCTTGAGCAGAGCCTCAGTGAAGAAGACTACAAAAGATTGTTGGAAAAATATCAAGGTCGGCTGAATTCACTCTATCGACAGGCTAAGCAATTAGGGCGATCAGTGATTCTCGTTTTTGAGGGTTGGGATGCCGCAGGCAAAGGAGGAATTATCCGCCGTGTTACTTCGGCTCTAGATGCCCGTGATTATCAGGTTATTCCCATAGCCGCACCGACAGATGAGGAGAGATCGCATCACTATCTGTGGCGATTTTGGCGACATATTCCAAGGGCTGGAAGGGTCACAATTTTTGATCGCAGTTGGTATGGGCGAGTGCTTGTAGAGAGGGTTGAGGGTTTTGCTTCTGAAGCAGAATGGATGCGAGCCTATGCTGAGATTGTCAATTTTGAGCAGCAACTTCATGAACATAGTACTTTGATACTCAAGTTTTGGATTCATATTGATACTGATGAGCAATTGCGAAGATTTCAATTGAGACAGGAAACTGCCTATAAGCACTATAAAATTACTGATGAAGATTTTCGTAATCGTGCCAAGTGGAATGACTATGAGCTAGCTGCTAACGAGATGATCGAACGCACGGGAACTGAGTTTGCACCTTGGTACATGATCGAGGCCAATGATAAGAAGTTTGCTCGGATTAAAGTAGTTAAGACACTTTGCGATCGCTTAAAAAAGTCTCTCTAAGTTTAAGAGAGGCATATTTAGAAGGGATTTGTAGAAAAAGATTAAGCAGAAAAGTGCTTGAACATAAAAGGAATTATAGCCGATTGAACAACAGCCTTACTTATTGTAAATTCCAATAAGAACTAGAGTGTTTGATTAACATATTGTGCAACCTGAGAATCCAAAGATATATCCTTGTGAGCATAAGCTCTTCTTTTTTTGAAAGATGCAAAGTCATGCTCAATCTTGTTAAAGTCAGGAGAATATTTCGGTAAAAATAAGACGGTATGCCCAGCAGCAGTGACTAAATCTTGAATCACTTTTTTACGATGGAAGGGTGCATTATCCAAGATGAGGGTGGAATCTTCCTCTAGTTCTTGGAATAACCAAGCAGATAACCACTGCTCAAAACATTGTGCATTGATACTACCTTGGATAATCATGGGTGCTAACATCGGCGATCAGTCTATATCCGACCGATTGCGATGTTGGAATTGCTGTCATTAAGCAGCTTTACTTCTCTCACGCCTTAACTGACCAGTGCCAAAAATTTAACGTCAGTTCGTCGAAAGCGAAAAATGGTAAGAATCGCTAGACGATTCTTACCATTTTTCGCCATTTGCGGCGTGTGAAGCACGCCGCAAATGGCGGTATCGAACTCGCGTTAATTTAACGTCAGTTTTTATGCTGAATTAATAACACGTAGAATCTGC
>JBJTVM010000215.1:0-7155 GCA_046081205.1 Pseudanabaena sp.
ATTGTTTCTTTGAGAAAACATATAGAAAAAAGATGCATACTATGTAAGTATCTTTTTTCTTAACCATAAGAAGATAACTGCTTCAACATTACAAACAGGGCTCTTCTGAGTATAAGGCACTGGTCAGCTAATGAGGGATAGGTGCTGAAACGTCCATTTCAAGCCGATAAAAAAGGCGGAAATACGTCGATCACGTTTTAGATGACCAGTGCCTGAATTTGTTTACTTCCTGCCGCAAGAAGTTTTACTACGCAAAAACTTTAGATCTGTATATTCATAAAGACACTAACAAGGACCGCTTGCATAAGCAAACTTCAATTTTCCGGAGATATGGGGTCTTTTTCGCTAAGCCTGCCAAGCTTTTCAAGAATCCTTTTTTAGGTATTAGTATGTTATTTATGAAAACCTGTGAGTTTGCTGCTGGAGCTTCAGGTTATGTTGTGGGGAAATTTTCTCCTAAATGATTTTTACAAAACTTTACCTGTGAGCGATCGCCCAATATAGTTGCTATTTCTGGATTGGGATGCGATCGCATTACTTGTAACTAGCCACTCTAAGCTTGGATCGAAAAGAGTAGCAAGTTTGGGTTGTGCAATTCCCAAAGCTTTAGCTGGGCTAGTGCTAAGGGTTTGCCAAAGCTCATGAGCAGTTAGTAATCCTGTTACGACTAGGTTTTGCCAGAGGACGGGAAGGGCAAACTCTAGGCCGATCGCTCCTACGGGAGCCACTTCAAAAGGTACAACTTTTTCTTCGTAAGCGCGGGGAATGTGGTCGATCGCAATGCTATCGATGGTTCCTGATTTGATACCTGCTATTAGCGCTAGGCGATCGCTTTCACTGCCAAGAGGTGGCATCAGACGGAGATTAGGGTCATAGGTTTCTAAATCGCGATCGCAGTGACAAAGATGTAACCAAGTGGTGCTAGCTGTTACAGGTAATCCATCATTTTTGGCTTGGGCTATTAGTTCTACACTCTGGGCGGTAGAGAGTCTCATGAAATGAGTGGGTGCTTTGGTAAGACGTACTAGCTCAATTAAGGCAGCAAGGGCTGTAGTCTCGGCGGCGGCAGGATAGCCAGTCATGCCATATTGGATCGACCATTTACCTTCACGAATTACGCCACCACCTGCGAGGTCAAGGTTTTGCGGGAAAAGCGCAATCACTTTGCCTAAGGGTCTGATATATTCCATCGCACGCCGCACAAGTAGTAAATTGCTAATTGCTTTGCCATCAGTAAAGCCAATTACAGAATCAGCTAGCTCAGCCATGTCGGTGAGTTGTTTGCCTTCTAGCCCTTTGGTGATTGCCCCCCAAGGTTGCAGCGTATTTCCGTGTTTTTGCTGCACATTGCGCCAAAACTCTAGAGCAGCAATATCATCGATCGCAGGTTGGGTATTCGGCAAAATGCCAACTGTCGTAAACCCTCCATTTTTTGCTGCTTGCACTAATTCTGATATCGTTTCGGTAGATTCATGCCCAGGCTCACAACTAATGCTATAGAGATCAATTAGCCCTGCGCCTAGGATGACACCTGAACGTAGGTCAATGTTGATGTTTTCTGGAATTTGGGATTGATCAAAGTCGAGATGAATTTTGCGATCGCCATCAACAAAAACATCGGCTAAAGTTTCAGAAATATTTGATGATGAGGCTGTATCAAGAATTTGTACTTGTTTGAAGAGAACTGGGTAAGTTAGTGAATTTTCTGGGGGCATATTTAAAAAAGGAAAAGGGAAAAAGGAAAAAGGAAAAATATGGCTTGCTTGAAAAGAGCTATATTCTGATAAAAATGAATTTGATCCGCCGTCCGCTTGGGGCGGGGTGATTCATTGAACAATATTTAGTGATTTCTGATTTTGGTAATAACTGCGCCATTGCCATTTGCTTTGTGCATCGACTGTGGGGGTAAATACGCGCACATCAAGTGAGTTTAAGCCAATTTCTTGGACAACTATTTCGGGATAGCGATCGCCATTTAGCTCTTGGATGCCATAGAGAGCATAGCTGCTCACACTGTCGTTAATGTAGGAGAGCGATCTAGTATGGGTCAAAATTGGTTCTGAAGCCCAATCTCCATTTGCTGATTTTCTTAGCATGATTAACATGCTGTACTCCTGACGCTCAAGGGCTGAACGGGATAAAAACTCTTTCCACTCTTGGGGATCGAATCCTGCGGGACGAATTGGGTTATCAAGGCGCAAACCTGCAATGATTTCAGGCTGATTGTCGCCATCGATATCTGCACATACGAGGGAGGCGATCGCTACCCGTGAAATTGAAGACTGATTTGCCCCAAGCTTTAAAAACAAGTTACGTGATTTTTCTAGTACTAGGGGTTGGATTTTGCTGGGGCAGTTAAAAAAGTAGGTGCGATCGCTTGAAGGAATTAGGCGATCGCTTGCCACAATTGTTAAATTAGGCTGGCGTAAGATGGCAGGATCAAAGCTTTTGGTCGGTTGATTTTTCTCATTGTCGGCTGGTGCTTGCACCTTAAAACTGGCGACTGCTCCAAAAGTCTCGGAGCCACGTAATGCACTTACTTGAAACATGCCAAGTGGCTTACCAAACTGGATTAACGAAAATTTACTGCCTACAGGAATTGATTGAATTACCCGCTCTAAACTGCCAAACTGCTCTACCAAGTCGGAAGGGACAATTCCTTCAATTGTCTTGCCATCAGGAGAAGCTTGAACAAATAAGAAAATAGGGACAGGGGATTTATCTACTTCCGTTTTTTTGTCATTATTTTGACTAAAGCAAGCATTGAGACCAATAGCAATTCCTAAAAGTAAGAGAGAGCGCAAGCAGTAAATTTTGTGGCTGAATTGTCTAAATGGCATGATATGCAGGCAGTAGGGATATCTGTCTCAAAAATATAAGTGTCTGCTTTGCGGACACTTATATTTTAAGTAGATGGATGAATTAATCGCAAAACCAAGTTTATAAGGTTGCACCCCGCAAGGACACAACCTTATAAACTTGGTAATTTATTTGGATTCCATCACTTCTGCTAAACGCTCAACAGCTAGGGTCAAACGCTCTTGAGGATCAGGCTTGGCTTCGGCGGCTGCTTCTTCACGCACTTCTTTCCGCTTCATCGCCTCAAAGGAACGAATGATCAAGAAAATTACAAAAGCAATAACTATAAAATTAATCACTGCCGCAAGAAACACGCCATATTTAACGCCATTGATTTGTAACTAAGCAAGCTCATCTACATTGGCAGCTTTGAGAGCGGGATTTAGGAGCAAAGGGGTAATGATGTCCTCGATCAACGAAGTGACAATTTTGCCAAAAGCTCCACCAATAATCACCGCAACGGCTAAATCAATCACACTTCCCTGCAAAATAAAGGCTTGAAAGTCTTTCATAAGACCTCCAGCCGACTTTCTACCGTTTTGTAAAGCCATAGAATAATTCTCCTAAAATAATGAAGTCTGGCTATAGTAGGGCATTTTCATGCCACCCATTACAACCCAAAATAAACAGCTTATTAATTATCAGGCTTTTTATCCCGTTTTATTGATCGTGATTGTTTTAGTTCAGCCATCACCCTTAACCAAGGCAGAGCGATCGCTTGGTGGCGATATAACCGATACATTAGATACATACAAAGTGCGAAATAGCCCGAACTTAAGGTTGCTTTGATGAGTTCTGAAGTAACTTGCACAGACGCACCTTCGGTTGGCACCCCTCCCATCGCGCCATAGGAGATCGCCCAAGTCAACGCCAGAACGATTGCTACCTGACTAACATCGCGTACTTTGCGGCTGCTTCTTTGTCTTACCAATGCGATCGCTGATGGGATTAGCCCAAATATTGGCATTAAACAAAAAAACATCTCAATCCGCTCTTTGGTGGAATCACGAGATATTTTTTCGGGAGTTTCGATTTGGCGATCTCGCTTAAAATAACTGCTCATAACTTTAGCTCTGATTCTATGAAGATGTTAGCGCTTTGTTAAGGATCACAAATTAACAAATATTTACGCCTGCTTGGAGACTTTTCAAACATGCTCTAATACCAAAGCCATAAATATAGCGCTTTTCAAGCAAGTGAGGTAAAGCTTTGCTTAAGACATAAAACCCAAATGAATAAAGGCGACGCGAAGCGCCGCCTTTATTCATTTGGGTTTTGCTTGGGGTATCCATCATCGAAGGCGCTGGATACACCAAAACCGTTTTCATAATGGGAATTACTGAGTTACTTGCTTTTCTCACAAATTAATCTCACAAGTTGAATGGGTGTGCTATATTACCTAAACTATTGCAAAGTGAGAAAGGTTTTACTTCATGGATCCAAAAACAGTTCAAGATGTCCTGACAACCAACTTAAACTTGCTTGCTGGAGCCGCATTTAAGGTCATTGCTGCGATCATCCTCTGGTTTATTGGTCGCAAGCTGATTGGCTTTGCGATTAATATTACCTCGCGAGCTCTGAACAAACAAAAGATTGATTCCACATTAATTGGTTACTTGGGAGCAAGTATCTCAGTATTGTTAAATATCATTCTTGTTGTTGCCATTCTCGGCTATTTTGGAGTCGAGACCACTTCTTTTGCCGCTCTTTTAGCCGCCGCAGGTGTGGCGATCGGGGCAGCATGGAGTGGCTTATTGGCTAACTTCGCCGCAGGAGTTTTTCTAATTGTTTTGCGCCCATTCGAAGTTGGCGATTTCATTTCTGCGGGCGGTGTTACGGGTACTGTTGTAGAAATCGGTTTATTTGTAACTGCCATTGATACTCCCGATCATATTCGAGCCTTTGTTGGCAATAACAAACTTTTTTCCGACAACATCCAAAACTTTTCCACTAACCCCTACCGCCGTGTGGACATACACGCTCAATTGGATCACTCAACTAACCACGCTGAAGCTATACGTGTACTTCAAGAACGATTAGTTAATATTCCCAATGTAGTCAGTAATCCTGCACCTCAAATCGAAATTATTAATTTCACTGCACTTGGTCCAGAGCTTGCCGTACGACCTTTTTGCAACAATGCTCACTATTGGCAGGTTTACTTTGATACCAATCGCGTTATTCGCGAAAGCTTTAGTGAGTCAGGCTTTCCGATTCCTCAAAAACACTTTCAAGTTAGTCAGGTTTAAATTTCAAAAGCCATGCTAAACATGGCTTTTGAAATTAACTTCTTGATCCCTATATCTCTAAACTATGCAGTCTATCCAATTCCCATCAATTATTAAACCCTCTCAAAAGGTGGGTGTCATTGCTCCGAGTGGTGCATTGCGTGAATGGGAACGCTTTGAGCAGGGGCTAAAAGTTTGGCGCGATCGCGGTTATGAACTGTTGATACCTGAGCATCTCAGTCAGTCTTGGGGATATCTAGCAGGAACCGATGAAGAACGTTGTCAGCAATTAATCGAGGCATGGAATGATCCTGACTCTGTAGCGATCGCCTGTGCGCGGGGTGGGTATGGCTCGATGCGCCTACTCGAAAAAATTGATTGGCAAAAACTTAGCGATCACCCTAAATGGTTAATTGGCTTTTCTGATATTACGGCGCTACTCTGGGGATTCGCTAAACATAAGGGAATTGGGGGCTTACATGCACCAGTAATCACGACATTAGGAAATGAGCCTGCGCGATCACAGCAGCAATTATTTGATTGGCTCGAAGGCAAAGTGAATGCAATCACATTAGAAGGGGAAGGATGGAAGAATGGTCAAGCAACAAGTGTTCTTTTACCTGCAAATTTAACGCTTGCCACACATATCATCGGCACGAATATCTGTCCTGATCTAGAAAACGTAATTTTAGCAATTGAAGATGTATCTGAAGTTCCTTATCGAGTTGATCGCATGTTAACCCATTGGCGTTGGTCGGGGCATCTGCAAAAGTTAAAAGGTATGGCGATCGGTCGGTTTAGCCAAGCAGAAGTCTCTACTCCCAGTTTTACTATGGAAGAAGTATGGCGCGATCGCTTAACTGATTTAGGAATTCCGATTGTGATGAACTTACCCTTCGGACATGATGGCGAAAATGCACCTTTACCCGTTGGTTGCATCGCTGAGCTTGATGCCAATCAAGGAACTCTAACCTATTCGCGGTAATATATGAAGGTGGCGCTTTGCGCTGCCTTCATATACAGCCTATTGAGTAGTACAGAAATATTTTTGAAAGTGGCGCGAAGCGCCACTTTCAAAAATATTTCTGAGTTTTAAGTAAGCGCAAAGTGCTGTATTACGAGCCTGTTAGGGTAGCTAGCTTTTCTGTCCATGTATTCATAAAAGGAATTGCCGCAGTGAGAGTTAAGTCGTATTTGAGCGGTGTAATCGTTACGTAATTATCTCTTATCGCTTGAATATCTGTATCAGCTTCTGCTTCCTCTTCAACTACTACACCTGATAGCCAGTAGTAAGTTTTGCCACGCGGATCAATACGTTTTTCAAAGAGATCCTTATAGCGCCGAATGCCTAAACGAGTAACAACAGCACCGCAAATGTCTGATTCTGGAATTGCTGGAATATTGACATTCAGTAGAATTGGTTCTTCCATTGGATAAGCTGCAATCATATTGACCATTTTCTTTGCGAAGTTTGCCGCCGCGCTAAAATCTAAATGGGCGAAGCTAGTCAAGCTAAATGCAATACTTGGTAAACCTTCTAGTACTCCTTCCATTGCAGCCGATACTGTACCAGAGTACAAAACATCGGTTCCCAAATTTGCACCCCGATTAATGCCTGATAATACGAGATCAGGGCGATCGCTTAATAATGCATCGAGTGCTAATTTTACTGTATCCGAAGGTGTGCCAGAGCAAGCCCAAGCTTCAATATTGGATGGATAAACCCCTTGGATTTGATCAACTCGTAAAGGTTCTTGCAAAGTCAGGGCATGTCCTGTCGCCGAACGCTCACGGTCTGGACATACTACCGTGATCCGATGCTCAGTATCGCTCAGCGCCTCAGCTAGCGCCCTTACCCCCGCCGCATAAATACCGTCATCATTACTAATTAAAATGTTCATACTTGAGGTTGCACAATGCCTTAGAAACTATAGCAATAATACCAAAGCACAAAATGGCGTAGCCATTTTGTGCTTTGGTATTATTGCTATAGTTTCTAAGGCATTGTGCAACCTCAAGTATGAACATTTTAATTAGTAATGATGACGGTATTTATGCGGCGGGGGTA
>JBJTVM010000216.1:0-2839 GCA_046081205.1 Pseudanabaena sp.
TTTGGGACGGGTCTATGAGTACTTTTTGGGACAGTTTGCGTTGGCTGAAGGCAAAAAGGGGGGACAATTCTATACGCCTGAAAGTATTGTGCGGTTATTAGTAGAGATTTTAGAGCCTTACAATGGGCGGGTGTTTGACCCTTGCTGTGGGTCAGGAGGGATGTTTGTCCAGAGTGAGAAGTTTGTCCAAAATCATCAGGGGCGGTTAGATAATCTGTCTATCTATGGTCAGGAGAGCAACGAGACGACCTACAAGTTATGTCGGATGAATTTGGCTTTGCGGGGGATTGATGGCTCCAATATTAAGTGGAATCCTGAAGGATCATTTTTGAATGATGCCCATAAAGACCTCAAGGCGGATTTTGTGATTGCCAATCCTCCTTTTAATGACAGTGATTGGGGCGGCGATCTTTTACAAAATGATGGGCGTTGGCAATATGGCAAGCCTCCTGCGGGAAATGCTAACTTTGCTTGGGTGCAACATTTCCTGTATCACTTGTCGCCTACGGGTTCGGCGGGTTTTGTGTTGTCGAATGGTTCGCTGTCGTCAAACACTAGTGGTGAGGGGGAGATTCGTAAGGCTTTAGTGCTGCAAGATTTAGTGGATTGTATTGTGATGTTGCCGACACAGCTTTTTTACAATACGGGGATTCCTGCTTGTTTGTGGTTTTTGGGTCGGTACAAGAATGGGAATAAGAACCGCGATCGCAAGGGTGAGGTGTTATTTATTGATGCCTCAGAGCTTGGCTATATGGTTAATCGCAGTAGTCGGGCGTTTACGGAGGAGGAGATTAAGCGGATTGCGGATACTTATCATGAGTGGAAGAAGTCGGGCGGTAGTTATCGCGATATCAAGGGCTTTTGTAAGTCTGCGAGTTTGGCAGATATTGAGAAGCATAATTTTGTGTTGACCCCAGGGCGCTATGTAGGGATTCCTGATGAGGTGGAGGATGACGTGAGCTTTGAGGACAGAATGAGTGCGCTTACAATGGCTTTAGGTGAGCAGATGCGAGAGGGTCGGCTTTTGGATGAGGAGATTAAAAAGCAATTGGCTAAGGTTGGGTTTGTTGTTAGCGATCGGGAGGTTGAGTTATGAGTATTGCGATTAATCAGGAGAAAAAACTCAAGCAATTGTTAAAGGAAAGGCGCGAGGAGATTTTAGAAATTGCCGCGAAGCATGGGGCGTTTAATGTGCGGGTGTTTGGCTCGGTGGCGAGAGGTGAAGAGACGGAAAATAGTGATATTGATTTTTTGATTGATTACGACATCAAGAAAATTTCGCCTTGGTTTCCTGCGGGTTTGATTGGAGATTTAGAGAATTTGCTGGGTAAAAAGGTGGATGTGGTGTCTGCTAAGTGTTTGCACTATTTCATTAAGGATAGGGTGTTGGCGGAGGCGATCGCTTTATGAAAGATGACAGATTGTATTTAGTTCATGTCCGCGATTGTCTGGTCAAGATTCAAGACTATACAAAGGATGGTAGCGCTGCATTTATGGAAAATGGACTGATCCAAGATGCTGTGATTAGAAATTTGGAGATTATGGGTGAATCTATTAAAAAGCTCCCTGTGGAGTGGAAATCTTGGCATCCTGAGATTGAGTGGGTGCAGATTGGCAATTTTAGAAATGTTTTGGCACATGACTATTTAGATATCGATCTAGATGTGGTGTGGGGCATCATCGAAAATTTTTTGCCAGATCTACAAAGGGCGATCGCGAGTATTTGTAGTCAAGTTCTGAGTGAGCAGGGAGATTAATTTATGAGTATCGCGTTTTGCAGGATTGTATTTTGTTGTGAGGATAATCTTGAAAGAGTAAGGTAGCTTTTAGGTGTAAATAATCGCTATGTTAAAAAATATATAATGAGACTTTATGATGAATTTACAAGAAGTGATTAAGTCTGTTGAGAGCTTATCGACTCAAGATCAGACTTATCTTTTCGATATTCTAAAATCGAAATTGTTTAGACAACAGAAATTTAAGACAGTTGAGACTGGAACGCAGAAACAAGGATTTGTTAGAAGTCTAAGAGGGATGGCTTCTAGTTCTATGCTTAGTAGTGATGATTTTGCGAGGAGTAAACAAGATGAAATTATTTTAGAAAATAGGAATTCATGAAGATAGTTTTGGATGCTTGCGCTGTTATTGCTCTTGTTAAAAATGAACAAGGCGCGGATATTGGCACTGGTCATCTAAAACGTGATCGACGTATTTCCGCCTTTTTTATCGGCTTGAAATGGACGTTTCAGCACCTATCCCTCATTAGCTGACCAGTGCCCGGATATTGTTGAGGAATATTTATTGAATGATGACTATGAATGTATGATTCATGGCGTAAATATTTGTGAGGTTTACTATGGCTTTTTTAGAAGTGATGGTGAGGCTTTTGCTCAGGAAATAGTCTATAAATTACAAGAAGCTGGCGTAATTATTGATGATGATATGACGATGGATTTTTGGCGACAGGTTGCTAAATATAAGGCAACTATTACCCGAATTTCTTTGGCAGATTGTTTTGCATTAGCTTTAGCTAGTCGAGAAAGTGCTGTTTTAGTTACTTCAGATCGCAAGGAGTTTGAGCCTGTTGTACCTTTGAATATTTGCCAGATTAATTTTATCCGCTAATGATGGCGAGTATTTGTAGTCAAGTTCTGAGTGAGCAGGGAGATTAATTTATGAGTATTGCGGTTAATCAGGAAAAAAAACTCAAGCAGGTGTTGCAGGAAAGGCGCGAGGATCGAAATTGGTTTCGTCCTTTTTTCTATCAGCACGTTGGTTTTAGAATTGCTGAAAGTTTGAATTAGTTGACAGGTGACAGGTAACAGTTTTAAATTTCTGA
>JBJTVM010000217.1:0-4076 GCA_046081205.1 Pseudanabaena sp.
GGGGCGATCGCCTTGTACTTTTTCTCGAAAATTAGCAATATAATCTATATAAAGATAAACTTGTACATTTTGTGATGGCATATGAGTCTTACAATCAATTACGATCAAGCGCTTAATCATTTTGCAGAAATCTGTGATCGTGTAATTGCAGAAAACAATTTTGTAATTTTGGAACGAGGCGATCGCGAAAATGTTGCAGTTATCTCAGCTAAAGAGCTATCAAGCTTGCTCGAAACTTTGCATTTACTTAAATCTCCTAAAAATGCAATTCGTCTATTTGAAGCTTTAGAAGAAGCAGATTCGAGAACAGTTTTGCCGAAAACTTTGAATCAACTCAGTCAGGAGGTAGGACTTGGCAGTGCCAAAGAAACCGCGTGATGCAGTTTTTGTATCACAATTCAGGCAAGATTTAGTGTATTGGGTAAATACGGATCGTAAAATTGCTATTCGAGCGATGGAATTAGTTGAATCTATTCTTGATGATCCGTTTAGGGGAATTGGCAAACCAGAACCTCTCAAATATGTCGGTGAAAATACATGGTCAAGAAGATTAACTCAAGAACATCGAATAGTTTACCGCATTAAAGATGATCGTATTGAGTTTCTTCAAGCTCGTTATCACTATTAGGCAATCGCGTTTTTTGTGAGGGGATGAGGCGATCGCTTTAAGCCTTTAGCGTGTTTGAGGAAAGAGGCGATCGTTGTTTGATTTGAAGTGAGTTGCGATCGTTGGTTTGTGGAATTAGTGGGCGATCGCTTTGAACATTTGGTGTGTTTGAGGAAATAGGCGATCGTTGTTTAACTTAAGATGGGCTGCGATCGCTGGTTTGTGGGATGAAGGGGCGATCGCAAGTTTTGGTATCTGTTAAAATCGACTGACCAATAGTCTTAACCCATAGCTTCCGTGAATAACCCGTAAATAAATAGTTAAGTAAAAACACCATGTTTTATCCTCGACTTAGTAGCGATCGCTATATCAATCCACTCACAGACTTTGGCTTCAAGCGACTATTTGGCACAGAGCCAAATAAAAACCTATTGATTGACTTCCTTAATGTAATATTGCCACCTCAACATCGAGTCAAAGATCTCACTTACCGCAGCACTGAAAATCTTGGCAATAGCCCAAGCGATCGTAAAGCCATCTTCGATCTTTACTGCCAAAGTGAAAAGGGAGAAAAATTTATTGTCGAAATGCAGAAAGCCAAACATAACTACTTTCGCGATCGCAGCATTTACTACGCCTCTTTTCCCATCCAAGAACAAGCAGAAAAAGGAGATTGGAACTACAAGCTTATGCCTGTTTATACCATCGGCATTTTAGATTTTGTTTTTGATGAAGATAAAAACGATGATACTTTCGTGCATATCGTTGAGTTAAAAGATCAAGATTGCAAGGTTTTTTATGAAAAGTTGAAATTTATTTATGTAGAATTACCAAAGTTTAAGAAAACAATTGATCAATTAAAAGACCATTTTGACAAGTGGCTATTTTTACTTAAACATCTCCCCGACCTAGAAGAGCCGCCTTTACCTCTGCAAGAAAATGTATTTATTCAATTATTTGAAGTCGCACAGATAACGAACTTTTCTCAAGAGGAAAGAGATACTTATGAAAACAGCTTAAAGTACTATCGAGACATGAAAGGTGTTATAGAAACAGCAAGAGAAGAAGGTATGCGATCGCTTTTGCTAAAACAGCTTTCTCGCAAACTAGGAACCCTACCCGATGAAATTAAAGTTCTGTTACCTCAGCTAGAGCAAGAACAATTAGATGAATTGAGTGAGGTCTTGTTTGATTTAGCAAGTTTGGAAGATTTAAACAATTGGCTCGAAAATATTAACCATCATCAATAAGTGATGTGGCGGCGATAACTAAGAGAATAGGCGATCGCAGTTTGATTTGAAATGAGATGCGATCGCTACAAACTCTGACATTGAGGACAAAAATGCGTTGATCGCCCACCGAGCTTAATTCGTGAAATTGTTGTGCCACAGACATTACAAGGCTGTCCCTTGCGCCGAAACACCCAAGCCGTATCAATGTAGTTTCCCTTCAAACCTGCCACATTTTGAAAAGAACTAAAAGTGGTGCCACCTTTAGCAATACCATCACTAAGAGAGCGAATAATGCCTTGATGTAGAGCCTTGACCTGTTCTGAATTAAGGGAATTTGCTGGTGCTTGAGGATGGATGTTACCGAGGAATAAAGATTCATCAGCATAAATATTGCCAATCCCTGCAACAGTCTCCTGATCGAGTAATACAGTCTTAATTGGGCGACTACTACGACTAAGCTTTGCCCCCAAATGCTCTGGTGTAAACTCAGCATCAAAAGGCTCCAAACCTAGCTTCTGCAAACCTGTAATAATTGACTCTGTAGTTGTATGCGAAGGAACCCCCCAAAGTTTGCCAAAAGTCCTCTGATCGTCAAACCTTAACTCCTTTAATCCTCCCTTCTTTTCCTTTTTCCCTTTTCCCTTTTCCTTTAAAAACAACCTCACCCTTGTATGCTTACCCACAGGCGTATGGCGATCGCACCAAAGCAAACTCCCAGTCATCCGCAAATGCACACCTAATTGATTACCCTGTGAAAGCTGGGCGATTAAATATTTCCCTCGTCGTTGCCACTCAGTAAACTCTGCCCCAATCAGAAAATCTAAAAAAGCCTGTGGCTGCTCAGGATAGGCGATCGCACGGGGCAGCAACACCTCGCCGCCTTCAATCTGCCAACCTAACGTATTTTCATTTAGACCAATACGAACTGTCTCAACTTCTGGTAATTCGGGCATTTGGCAAGTAAAAAGTGAAAATTAAAAAGTAAAAAGTAGTGTTCAGATCCATAAAAAGAAGAAGGGGCGCAAAGCGTCCCTTCTTCTTTTGGTTTTTTGAGTTAGAAGAATCTAGGCGACTTCTTCGACTTCATCGATCGCAAAGTTGTTGGTTGCGACGTTGGAGTAGTTAACACTGTCGAAACGAACGATCACTGGGTAAATGATGCCGCTCTTATCAACGGAAGCCACTGTACCGACTTCGCGATACCAGTAGGACTCTTTACGCAAAATGCGAACTTTAGAACCACGTGTAACTGCCATAGCTTTATCCTTATTCCTAAAGACTGTAATGTGAAAAATAAAATGATTACAGATACCGTCTCTAGGTTACTGTGAGGCGATCGCCTCTGTCTATTTCTGGCTCGTTAAGTTTTATTTAGCAAATCTCAAAAAATTTACTACTCGACAAGTGGACAGTACATTTTTTGGGGTTTGCTAACGCACAACTACGGGGGTACCCACAGAAGCCCATCGGTAGAGCCAAGCCGCATGATCTGGCGCGACATTAGTACAGCCGCGACTGACCGGAATTCCAAAGCTACGATGCCAATATGCCCCATGAATAGCATAATGTCCACTGTAGTACATCACATGGGGAACATCAGGGATGTTGTAGTCCTCGCCTTGCATTCTTGCCTTAGAGTGTTTAGTCTGAATGTTAAAAATACCCATAGGTGTGGGAGAAGCGCTTTTGCCAGTGGAGACTACTACTGCATAAACGAGTTGATCGCCTTGCCACGCCAAGAGGCGCTGACTACGCAGACGAATTTCAATCCAGCGCTGTCCTGATCGCTTTAAGCGATCGATGTCTTGGTTGCGAACAGTACGTGACGAAGTTTGTGCGATCGCTTCATCTAATTTAATTAAGTTAGTCCAGCTACTGAGTTCAGACAGCCCCACCAGCAATAAAGTGGTTATAAAAATCTTGGATATGGTTTGACAATACTTAAACATTTTGAATGCAAGTTAATTGCAAGGTTGTCTATTAGCAATTATGCCCAAAAATTGATTTAAATACGCCAAAAGGCAGTAGCTTTTAGAAATGAGTTGCATTACGACCTATTTCTAAAAGCTATATTCAGCCATGTTAACGCCAGTTCGACGAAAGCGCAAAGTGGTAAGAATCGCTAAGCGATTCTTACCACTTTGCGCCATTTGTGCCGCGCTTCGCGCGGCACAAATGGCGATATCGAATTCACGGCATGTTATACTAAAGCCCAAATAAATAAAGGCGGCGCAAAG
>JBJTVM010000218.1:0-5021 GCA_046081205.1 Pseudanabaena sp.
TGGGCGCATTGACATGGTTGAAAACCGCTTAGTGGGGATCAAATCTCGTGAAATCTACGAAGCCCCTGCCATGCTGGTTTTGATCCATGCTCACCGCGATCTTGAAAGCCTCGCTCTGCCCTCTGATCTCGCTCAATACAAGCGTGGTATTGAGGAAACCTACGGCAAGATGATTTATAACGGACTTTGGTATAGCCCCCTCAAGTCTGCCCTCGATGCTTTCATTGATAGTAGTCAAGAGAATGTATCTGGAACCGTCCGCGTCAAGTTCCATAAAGGCAGTGCGATCATTGTCGGTCGTCAGTCTGTGAATTCACTCTATGACGAAGACTTGGCAACTTACACCAGTGCTGACCAGTTCGATCATAAAGCGGCTGAAGGCTTCATTTATGTCTGGGGTATGCCAATCCGTGTATGGGCGCAGAAAAATAGATAGTTTTGAGCTTTTGGCTTTTAACTTTCTTCTCGAGGCGGCGCTAAGCGCCGCCTTTTCTTTTTGGGTTAGAACAGGCTCAAGGCACTGTAAAATATCATAAAATTAGCAACTAACTGGCAAATTTTTCTATGACAAAAGTACCTTTACCCGATGAGCGCATTCTCTTTAAAGGTCATCCTGCGGTTATTGGGAGTGTGACAAGACTGCTGGTTTCGATTTTTACATTAGGTATTGGTGCTCTTTGGTATTGGTTACAGTCGGTCAACACGCAGTATCTAATTACATCTCAACGAATTGTTATAGAAAGGGGTATTTTCTCAAAAGATATTGAGACGCTAGAAATTTACCAAGTTGATGATATCCAGTTAGAGAAACCTCTAAATCAGCGCATCATGAATACGGGAAATATGCTGTTACTTACCCGAGATATCTCTGCCCCTAAAATACTGTTGGAACGCTTGCCAATAGATGTAAGAGAGCTATACGAGCAGATGCGTCCATGTATTCAGCAAGCAAGATTTCGCTTTCATGTCCGTGATGAAGAAAATCCTAGAGAAATTTTTTAATACCAATTCCCAAAAGTGTTGCCACACTTTTGGGAATTAAAAACTAAACTCAGCAAGGAGTTTAACAAGCCATTTAAGAATTGTCTAGATCCCCCTCAATCCCCCTTAAAAAGGGGGAAGAAGAAAATTCTCCCCCCTTTTTAAGGGGGGCTGGGGGGGATCTCTTAGAGCTTTTGACCACAGAAAGCAATTCTTAAATGGTTTCTAAAAGCACAAGATGGCTTAGCCATCTTGTGCTTTGTCATAGAACGTTAATAGAAAAGGCAGAGCAAAGCGTCGCCTTTTCTATTTTTATTTGGCGATCGCCATAAAACTCAAGCTAAACTAGTTAGAGCCTTTTAGCTAGTGCCAATTTTAGTAACAATGACTTCATCATCGATTTCAGTACGTGAATTGCCGCTGTTCCCTTTACCTGAGTTGGTACTATTTCCGGGACAGTCGTTACCGCTTCATATTTTTGAGTATCGCTATCGCATGATGATCAATACGGTGCTGGAAAGCGATCGCATGTTTGGGGTATTAATGTGGGACTCGGAGACGGGCAAACCTGCAAATATTGGCTGTGTTGCTCAAATAGTTCAGTATCATCGCTTGCCAGATGATCGTTTTAAGTTATTGACTATTGGACAACAGCGCTTTCGAGTGTTGGAATATGTGCGTGAAACTCCTTATCGGGTGGGCTTAGTGGAATGGATTGAAGATGAGCCTAGTAATGACGCACCATTTTTACTAGCGACAGAAGTCCGTGAGTTGCTTAATGATGTGATCCGTCTATCGCAAAAGCTTACCGATCAAGAAATAGAGCTACCGAAGATTCCCCGTGGTCCGATTGAGTTGTCCTATTGGGTCGCCAGCAATTTTCAGGGTGCAAGTTTAGAGCAGCAGTCTTTACTGGAAACCTGTGATACAGCCGCTCGATTGCGCCGTGAGGCGGAAATTTTATCTTCAACTAGAAGTCAATTAGCGGCTCGTACGGTTTTAAAAGATACCTTCAAGGAAATTTAATTTTCAGGAGCTATAACCGTGAAGATCGGCGTACCGAGTGAAATCAAAGATCGTGAGTTTCGGGTGGGAATGACACCTGCGGGAGTAGCGACCTTAACTGCGCGATCGCACCAAGTTTTTGTAGAAACAAATGCTGGGGTTGGTTCTGGTTTTAGTGATCAGGAATATATTCAAGCAGGGGCAAAGATTGTGGCAACCCCACAGGAAGTTTACGCCCAAGAAATGGTGGTTAAGGTTAAGGAGCCTTTGCCTAGTGAATATGCGTTGCTCCACAAAGAATTAATCTTATTTACTTATCTCCATCTCGCCGCCGATCGCATACTAACGGAAGCATTAATCAAGTCGGGCGCAACCTGTATCGCCTACGAAACAGTGCAATTAGATAATGGTCAATTGCCTTTACTAGTGCCGATGAGTATTATCGCTGGCCGCTTATCTGTGCAGTTTGGAGCGCATTATCTGACCAAGCAGCAGGGTGGCAGTGGCGTGTTACTAGGTGGTATTCCGGGGGTAAAATCGGGGCATGTGGTGGTGCTGGGTGGCGGTGTAGTTGGTACTGAAGCTGCAAGAATGGCGATCGGCTTAGGGGCAAGGGTAACGATTTTAGATGTCAATCTCAATCGTCTTGGTGAATTGGAGTCTCTCTTTGGTTCACGGGTGCAGTTGTTGTATAGCAATGCTAGTAATATCGCCGAGTCAGTAATTTCGGCAGATCTCGTCATTGGTGCAGTGTTAATCACTGGCAAACGTGCACCGACCTTAGTAAAGCGTGAACTTGTCCAAAAAATGCGATCGCATTCTGTGATTGTCGATGTGGCGGTCGATCAAGGTGGTTGTATTGAGACGGTAAGAACTACATCCCATACATCTCCGATCTATGAAGAAGAAGGAGTCTTGCATTATGGCGTACCGAATATGCCGGGGGCTGTACCTTGGACTGCCACGCAAGCCTTGGTTAATGCCACGCTTCCCTATACTTGTGCTTTAGCAGATTTTGGTTTGGAGGCAATTAAACGCGATCGCGCTTTGGCAAAAGGTGTCAATGTTCAGAATGGTCAAATTGTTTATGCGGCTGTTGCTGAAGCATTTCCTGATTTGCCAAAAGCCTAGATCCTGAAGCCTAAAAGCATTAATTGGCAACGCTTTTAGGTGTAGAGCAACCATGCAAATTTGCCAATACCGAAGCCAAAATATAAAGCGATCGCTGTTACAAATAACAAAGTAGAACCAGTCATCAACAGATAATCAGGAGTTGTTAAAGCTGACTCGTGGAGATAGGTCCGATTAGAACTACCTGAAAAAGCTTTTGATTGCAAAACAATTTCTAACTTTTGTGACTTTGAAAGGGAATTTAAAATCAAAGGCACGGCAACTTTGGCATAGATCTGTGCTTTTTTGAGCCATCCCATTTTCTCAAAATTTAGACCTCGTAAACGTTGCGACTCAATGATTGATTACACTTCCTCCAATAAAAGAGGCACAAATCGCAAGGTTGACGAAAAAATAAACACTACTTTGTAAGGAATTTTGGCACGCACCATGCCTACTGTCATCTGATTAACATCTGTCGTGAAAATTGCCAATGGAATTACTAAAATCATTGTCAAAGTTTTAAAAACAATATTCAATCCATAAAGCGTTCCTTCTAAACTCATTTTTGCATTTCCAACTAACCACCATGTTGGTGGTAAGCTAAAGAGCGTTGTGAGTTCCGTTTTATGAGTCAGTAATTTAACTTGTTCCACATTAAAAAATCCCATGCTCAAAATCAGAAATATGTAGAAAGGAATCATCACTTTTAAAATATTTCCTAAATAATTGAGTCTGACTCCAGCTAGAAGGCAGAAAGAAATTACACTCAGCATCAAAAGTCCACCTGCGATTGGGCTTTCCCATAAAAAGGCAAGAATGGTAACGGAGAGCATCACCACCAACTTAGAGCGAAAGTCTAAGCGGGTGAATAAAGAGTCATACTTAACGGTTTGGAGTTTCATATTCTAAACTGGCAACGGAGTAAAACAATTGGCAAATTCTGTGGGGGTAATTAGAGGATAGTCGCGATCGCACAAAGTACTTAGCTTTTGCGATAAAGTTACTGACTGCGGTGGCGTGAGATAGGTGGACTCTAGTAGATCAGTTTGATGATAGGCTTGGCGTAATGGCGCATCTAGTAATATTGTTCCTTTTCCCATCACGATCGCGCGATCGGCATAGTCGGGCATGAGATATAAATGATGGGTAATGACAATTACAGTTTTTCCCATTTGATGCAATTGCCGACTGACTTCTAAAATCGAAGAAGCACCCTGATAGTCTTGTCCTGTCGTTGGTTCATCAAAAATGATGATCTCAGGATTCATCGCTAATAGGGCTGCAATCACAATGCGTCCACGTTCTCCTTTGGGTAAAGATAAGGGATGGGCATGACGCTGATCCCATAGTTGCATAGCTTTGAGACTGCGCTCGGTTTCTTGCTTCACTACATCAGGAGCATAACCAAGGAAAGGTAACGCAAAAGCAACTTCTTGCTCAACGGAAGTATTAAAAATTTGATTGTCTGGATTTTGGGCAAGATAGCCAATGGATTGAGCAAGATCGCTAACAGATAGCTCTCTGGTATCGCGATCACCCACTAATACTTTGCCTGATGTCGGTTTTAGTAAGTTGAGAAAATGTTTAACTAGGGTACTTTTACCAGCGCCATTCTGTCCCACGATCAGTACATATTCACCCTCATGGATGTCTAATGAGATATTTTTGAGAGCTTCCGTACCATCATCATAGGTATGTTTGAGGTTTTGGACTGAGAGAACAGGTGGTTTATTGCTATGAGTCGAAGCTGTAAATATTGGTGGATCACTAGGAGAAGTTTGCGATCGCAGTTCATTTAAAGCAACTATTCCTGCATCTAAAGTAACAGGAATCTGCGAAAGATGGCAGGATTTTTGAGGTAATGATGGGCGGCGCGGAGCGCCGCCCATCATTACCTCTAGATCACTACTCGGAGTATTAAT
>JBJTVM010000219.1:0-5200 GCA_046081205.1 Pseudanabaena sp.
CTTGATAATAGTCATATTTTTTTCTAAAACTTGGAATGTTTTTTTCTAAAGTTTGACAACAGTTTTCTATTTCTGCACTTTTATCGTCAGAGGCTAATAGAGGAAACAGCCAGCACTCTATTGAATGCACAGCGATCGCAAAAATAATTCTATCGGCATATTTTCCATAAAAATCTTCACCCATTTCCAATCTAAATTTGACTATTACTTTATCAATCAATTTTTCAGGCGTAAGTAATTCACCGTTTTCATGATGCGGTATACCAAAATCTTGTGATCTGTCGGTATCTACATGGATAATAATATATCTATTGATTTGAAAGTATTGTCTTAGTTTTTCAGGTTTACAACTTTTAAATACTCTGTCGTAATTAGCTTGAGATTTAAAATTCTGAGGTTGTACCCAAGCAATATCAATATCGAGTTTGTTAAAATATCCTATCAATACACTATTAATAATAGGAAAATCAGTTTTGCCTTCTACAATGCCACCAAAAGTATTCATGTTAAAAATTTTTAGGTAATCCTCCAATATAACCATTTATAAAAGCCTCAGACAATCTTAAAGGCTCATCATCTTCTAGTGGTTCTGGTGCATAAATCCTCCTTGCTTTAGTATGTCCATCCATATTTCTATAAATAACAAAAAGCCTTTGTTCATCGTCATTCAAATCTAATCCGTCTAAAATCGCAGGATTATGTGTAGTGAATATAACTTGCTTATCGTATTTTTTTGCTAGTTCTACTAATTCTTGGATTAGTTTTGTGCATAGTTTAGGATTTAGAGCATTCTCAATGTTGTCAATTGCAAAAAACTGTGGTGTATTACAACTGACAAACAGCGTGAAATAAAACATTAAAAATAAAAAGCCTTCATTAGAGCTTCTTGGAGTAAAATAAGGTAATTTTTCAGCTAGATATCGATCTTTAATTTCAATAATTCTTTCAATATCGGAAATAGGTATATAAAAATTATCAAACCAGTCTATTAATTTAAGTCTTTGCTTAATCTCATCAATTTTTCTTTGATCATAGTTCAAAGTTTCTAGTAACTTAAGTAATCCTTCTCCCTTAGTCCCTAGTGGCTGAACTTGCCCTTCTTCTTCAAAAATCCGTAATAAAGAATTTTCAGGTGAGTATATCAAAAAATTTTCTATATTAGAACTAATCTGTTTGGAGTTAGGATATATTATTGGAATGTTTAGAAGTCTTATCTTTGCATACTCGTCAAGCCAGTTGTTATCATAAATTACTCCTCCTTTCTTATTTCCTTTAGGCTGTATATTCAGAATAGTAATAATTTGTACAACCACAGGAAAATATAGCTCATTTTCTATATCTTTAAGAATATTTACTATTTCTTGATCTTCTATAGGAGTTCCATTAATACTAGTCCAATTTGAATATGTTTGATTGTCGTGCTGTATTATGAAATTTAATACAGTTTCTTCTATCTCCCTTAACTTTACCTTGATTTCTTTTGTAATATTCTCCTTATCAAAAGCCGATCGCATAAATTTTGGTTCAGTAACTCTAATTCCTCTAGGAGCTAAAAACTCGTTATCTAACTTATTACCTGCCGCCGCACCAGCTAAAGCAATCGCTTCTAAAATATTGCTCTTCCCACAACCATTCTCACCAATAAACACATTAACCCGACCCAAATTTATCTTGAGACTTTGGATAGACTTATAGTTCTCGATTTGAACTTCGGTAAACATAGGATTGAGACTTAGGTGAGAAAACGTGATTAGTTAGCTATAGCTTAGCATTCACCTTAGTTAAGTAACTACCAGCGATATTGCTGTTGCCACTAATCTTTAGAAAGCCTTGAGATTACGAGCATAGCGATCGCGCCAATTACAAAACCGCTAATGTGAGCGAAATACGCCACACCTGGTAAATTGGGATTTGCCATTGCAGCATAAACAGTTTGTGCTGCAATCCATAAACCTAAAAACACAGCCGCAGGAATGGGAATCGCAGTGATAAAAATCCCTAAAAATACTAGACTCAAAATCCTTGCACGCGGAAATCTGACTAGATATGCACCCATTACACCTGATATCGCCCCACTAGCACCCACCATTGGCACTAGCGAAGTGGGAGCGGTGATTACCTGCACCAGTCCTGCTACAACTCCACAAAGCAAGTAGAAAAATAAAAACTTCCAATGCCCAAGTTGATCTTCGATATTATTCCCAAATAGATAGAGAAACCACATGTTCCCAACTAAATGGAAGATACTGGCATGGAGAAATTGTGATGAGAATAAAGCGATCGCTTCTTTAGAAGGGTTAGCAATTAATTCCTTTGGAACTAAAGCCCAATTGTCTAGCCATTCACCAAGTTGAAAGTTGGGCAAACTGACCTGATATCCAAAAATCAGCACATTTACCAAAATCAACGCATAGACAACTACAGAAGTATCTTGGGTGGGATTGTCATCATGTAAAGGAAACATTGCTAACCATAAGCGACAGCTTTATCGATTTTATACCAAAGCACAAAATGGCGTAGCCATTTTGTGCTTTCAAAACCCTTACAGAGTTTGCCTTTTTAATTCACAGAAGTGTAGCCACACTTTTGTGAATTGGTATTAGCAATATAGCCGTTAGGAAAATACAAACCGAGTATTGGCGTGAATTACCAACGTAAGGAACAAATTAAAAATTTATAAGTCTACTTAAAGTTAAAGTAGCGGAAAAATAATAATCTTAATAACTCAGGAGATTGAGCAACCATGAAATGGCAACAAAAAATCGCTTTATCAATATTTACATTGCTTTTGGGGAGTAGTACCTTACTTGCCAGTGCTGTCGAAGCTAAAAAGCCACATAAAGTTAAACCAGCAAAAAACACTGTAACCACTACTACAACTACAACATCAGTACAGACAGTCAGTTTGACTTCACTGCAACGCACTCAAATTGTAGAGATCATACATGGTACAAGTACCTATAGCTATCTGATCAATGACGGTTTACGTCAGCAAATCTTTACTCAAGTTAGTTCTTTGCCTCCAGGAATTCAGAAAAATCTAGCTCGTGGTAAAGGTCTGCCTCCTGGAATTGCTAAGAAAGTTTTACTTCCCACAACTGTTGTGAACTACGTCAATTTACCTGCTAACACAAATATTATTGTCGTTGGTTCCAATGTAGTTGTGATTGATCCAATTAAAAATATTATTCTCGATATCATTTCAAATATTCTCTAATACCAAAACACAAATAGCGTAGACGTTTTACGAATTAGCGTCAGTTCGACGAAAGAGAAAAATGGGAAGAATCGCTAAGCGATTCTTCCCATTTTTCGCCATTTGCGGCTTGCGAAGCAAGCCGCAAATGGCTATATCGAACTCATGTTGAATTAAAACTCTTATCTAATTCGGTTTTTAATGTATAAAAGTGGTGCTGCCCTTCGTAAATTGGTAGCAGCAAAAAAAACGGCGCATTGCGCCGCTTTTTTTACTCCATATCATCAAGCTTGATGCGGGGATCTACAGCTTTAAGAAGTAGGTCACCAATGAGATTGCCAACTACTAACATCAAAGTTCCTAACATTAGCCCAGCCATAACCAAATTCGTGTCTTTTTCTTTGGTTGCGTCTAGCAATAACTTGCCTAACCCCGGCCAGCTAAAAAAGAACTCGGTAATAAATGCTCCACCTAGTAATCCACCAAACTCAAACCCTAACAATGTAACTAAAGGATTGATGGCGTTGCGGAGAGCATGGACATAGATTACTTTATTTTCAGGTAATCCCTTGGCACGGGCTGTTTTGATGTAGTCCTGACGTAATACATCTAGCAAGCTGCCGCGCATAATCCTTTGCAACCCCGCAAAGCTAACTACTGTCAAAGTCAAAGTTGGCAAGATCATGTGATGGCTAATGTCGAGGAATTTCCCAAAGGCTGAAAGATCGGCAAAATCAATACTAGTCATCCCTCCTACAGGAAACCAGCCTGTATTTTGTGCCAACATCAACAATAAGATTGCTAATACAAAGCTAGGAAAACCCTGTGTCCCGTAACTTACTATTTGGATCAGGCGATCGCTCCAAGTATTTTGTTTAACGGCGCTGTAAATACCGAGGGGTATCGCCAAAAGCCATGTCGTGAACAAGGAGGCAAGCGACATCAGCAATGTATTGCCAGCCCGTTCAACAATTAATGGTGTAACAGGTGCTAAGCCTTGACAACGCACTCCTAAGTCACCACCTAAAGTATTTTGCAACCATAGAAGGTACTGTACTGCCTCAGGTTTATCGTAATTCAGTTGCTTTTCTAACTGTTCGATGGTCTTTTTAGGCGTACTAGGATTGTTTCGCAGTTCCGAAAAGCAATTTCCGGGGGATTTAGTAATTGCAAAAAAACTTAAAATTGACACGCCTAAAACGACAATAATCGCTTGCCCCAGACGCTTTACTACAAAACCTGTTGTGTCGTTAATGATCAAGCGCCAGAAGGAGCGATTTCCTTGATTTGCAGTTGTCATAGCTCAAAATTGCTTAATCGTTTAGGTATCTTAACTATAGCAATCTTAAACGGCTTGTGAAAGCACACCTTGAAGGGGTGAGTTTTTGGGTTTACCCAAAAATAATTTTTAATAATAAAAACTGCTGAGTAAGTTGGCTATAAATTGACGATTTAGGTTATGATCGTTAACTGTCGCGAATTGTATTAAATTTTTAGACTTTTACCTCTACATCACCTGATAGAACCGCAATGGCTAAGAAAAGCATGATCGAGCGCGAAAAAAAGCGCGCTAAGTTAGTTGAAAAATATGCAACTAAGCTCGAAGCACTCAAAGAAAAGTTTGCCAGTCCTGAACTGACACAACAGCAAAAAGTTGCTGTCCACCGTGAAATCCAACAAATTCCTCGTAATGCCAACCCTACCCGTCACCGTAACCGTTGCTGGGCTACTGGTCGTCCTCGTGGCTATTACAAAGATTTTGGCGTATGCCGTAACGTTTTGCGTGATATGGCTCACCAAGGCTTATTGCCAGGTGTAGTTAAATCTAGCTGGTAGTTTTTGAGAACTCAAAAAAGCCGTCACCAATTGGTGACGGCTTTTTTACACGGTTTTTTGCTTTTACAGCAAAGCAATTTTTACCATTTTGCGTCATTTGCGCCGCGCGAAGCGCGGTGCAAATGGCATGTTAAACCTAATTCCCAGAAGATTGGTGGCGGCGCAAAG
>JBJTVM010000220.1:0-3550 GCA_046081205.1 Pseudanabaena sp.
GATGCCCCTTTTGAGATGTAGTACAGAAGAAATTTTGAAAGCGGCGCTTCGCGCCGCGTTCAAAATTTCTTCTGGGTTTTAATTTAGCGCAAAGCGCTGTATTACTATTTCTCAGCTTTAGGAACTACCGAAACAATCAAAAGATTATCGGGTTGTAATAGTTCCTTAGCCGCACGATTGACCTGATCAAAAGTAACCGACTGAATACGCTGAGGGAACTTATAGAAATCACCGACTGGTAAACCGTAGATTTCATCACTAAGCAGAGAACTCGCCACACTGTCAGGGTCGGCAAACTCAGTACTAAAGCTATTGAGCAAGCTATTTTTTGCCATATCAAATTCAGCTTTAGTGATCCCGTTATCGCGAACATTTCTGAGCAAAGCCACCGTAGCCGCGATCGCCTTTTCTGTATCTTTACCACTGGTTTGCATCTGCACATTAAATGATCCCTGTGGTGGTCTACCCGCTTGGAAATAGCTGTAAATGCCATAGGTCAAACCAAGGCGATCGCGAATTTCTGTCCCAAGACGACTGGCTAAGGTATCCCCACCAACAACCTGATTCAGCAAGAGTGCAGGGTAATACTGAGGATCAAAGCGAGAAATACTTGGATGACCGATGATGGTTACCGCCTGAGTTTTACCCGCTAGAGATGTTTGTTTCTCATTAGTACGCTCAAGATTAGGAACCTTTGGGTATTGGAACTTTGGTGCCTTACCTGTAGCTTGCCATTTACCTAATTTTTCTTCGAGTAAGGCTTTCACCACCGCAGGGTCGAAGTCACCCATGAGCGTGAGAATCGTATTGTCAGGTCGATAGTAGGTCTTGTAGAACTTAACTAAATCTTCACGAGTCAAAGACTTGAGCGTTTCTTCTGTTCGCATCACATGAAATGGATGACCCTTAGGATAGAGTGTTGCTTGGAAAATCCGACGCACTAAAGAGTTGGGGTTATCCAACTCTGACTTATAGGCGAGGAGATTGCGCTGAAGATTGAGTTCAAATTCCTTGGCTGGGAAAGTCGCATTCTGGAGCAAGTCAGCTAACTGATCGATCACAATTGGCAAATCCTTGGATAGTGATATACCAGATATCCCAACACTTTCGCGACCAGCCGATAATCCTAAACTGGCTCCACGATTTTCTAACCGCGAGGCAAGAGTTAATGCATCTTTAGTTGTTGTGCCATTGGCGATGTTTTGAGCCGTAAGCCCTGCTAAACCAGCCTTCTCAATTGAGTCAAAACCTGCTCCTGCGTTGATTTCACCCACTAAAGTTACAGATGGGGTACTGCGATCGCTTAATAACAGAACTTTTAACCCATTAGAAAGAGTGAACTTATCTGGATTTACCTTAGGGGGAATTGCAGCCTTAGCAACTAAAGCACTTTCTGGCAAGTACTTGGCGACTTCAGCAGGATCGACGGGAGAACTAGGTTGAAATGCATTTGAAGAGTGAGCATTGCTAGGCGTAGTCCCTGCCCCAGCCGTAATCACCGATGGCTCGAAATAGCCGACCACACGACGATCGCGTTGCAAATATTGCTTGGCTACGCGCCGAACATCCGCACTTGTGACTTTATCGATGGCGCTCAAATAGCGATCGCTATAGCGATAGTCCTTGGCTACGGTTTGGTTATACCCGATTTGAATCGCCTGAGAATTCACATCCCGATTACCGATAATGTAGCTTGCACGCATACTGGTTTTCGCACGCTCTAGTTCTTCAGCCGTAATTGGCTGCGTTTGTAGCTTGTCAACTTCGGCTAGTAATAGGCGATCAAGTTCTTCCAGAGATTTACCTGCGGTCGGAGTTGCATTCATAAAATACCAACCCGTGCCAATCATCGCTGAACCACCACCACTGGCACTACTGGCTAAACCTGTCTCTACCAAAGCTTGATAGAGTCGAGAGCTTCTACCCGATGACAAAATGCTGTCCATCACATCGATCGCTGCCACATCTGGATCATTGACTTTGGGCAAGTTCGGATAGACTGCTTGCAAAAATGGCACACTACCAGGCTCTTTGAGGCGAATTGGCTCTTGCGCTGATTTCGGCTCTGGTGGTTTGGGCTTACTTTGTTGGTCTTCAGGGGTGATTAAAACTTTAGGTTTGGGGGGAGCAACGATCTCACCGTAGATTTCACGTACCTTTTTGAGTGTATCAGCGGTGTTGAAATTGCCAACAATTACCAGCGTGGCATTATCAGGACGGTAAAAAGTACGGTAATAATTTTGGATATCCTCAACCGTATAGTTTTCAACATCAGGGCGATAGCCAATCACGGGCCAGCCATAAGAACTGTCTGGATAGGCTGCCAACATCACCTGTCGATAAAGCCTTGTGCCAGGGCTATTGTTTCCGCCATCTAGTTCCGATAAAACGACAGTACGCTCACTTTTGAGCTCATTTTCACCAGCAACAGTATTAACCATGCGATCGGCTTCTAGTCTGAGCATGGCATCTAGTTTATCGCTACCAACTGTCCCAAAATAGGCGGTCATGTCATAACTTGTGAAAGCATTAGAGTCACTGCCTAGGGCACTAAACAACCTTCCAAACTGGATCGGACGCTCTTTAGTCCCTTTGAATAGTAAATGCTCAAGTTGGTGGGAAATACCTGTGATTCCTGCTTTTTCGTTTCGAGAACCAACCCGATACCAGACTTGAACGGTGACTACTGGAGCCGTATTTACTTCTTTGGTTAAAACCGTTAAACCATTATCTAAAACAGTTTTAACGACATTACCCGTTAGCAAATCAGGCGATTGACTTGACGGTTGGCTAGAGGTTATATCATTTTTAGCAACTAGATTAGGCTGAGCAGCATATGCTTGATTACCTGACAATTGCCACCAAGATGATTGCCAAGGTAGGGACAAATTACTGAGCATCACCACAGCGATCGCTGTTGCTAAGCCACGACTCAAAAAAGAGAGCATAAAATTACGCTTCACCGAAATCTCCACGAAATACAGCTTTCATTATAAATAGTTGTAATAAGTAATTACTGAAACCCGTAAAGTTGCTCCTCTGCGGGGAGCAACTTTACGGGTTTCGGTTAATCAAGCTTGGCGACATTGCATAATAGTTGCAGCTATTTCAAGATGATTATGAGTGCTCGTGACAACATGAATCCTGCTTATTCCCACACTGAACTAAAAGCTGATCATAACTACGAGCTAATGGATGTAGAAGCAATCCAAAAAGCATTGGGACGATCGCGTGCTTCTATATATCGCTATGCCAATACCGACCCAGCACAAGGTGTACTAAACTTACCCTACGATCCAACTAGGCTAAATCCTGAGCTGCGCCAAAGCGATCGTGATCCTTTATTATTTCACCCTACCGAGGTGTCAAGATTTGCAAGGGATGTTCTGAAAATAAAGCAAGTGACCATTCAGGTGCAAGAGCCCCCTCAAAACGAGACTAATCGGCTATTAAGAGAAATTTTGCAAGAACTGCGATCGCTTAATCAAGCGATCGGCTCTATTCGCAATTCCCAACCATGAATCATGTAGTGCCAAAGCACAAAATGGCA
>JBJTVM010000221.1:0-2265 GCA_046081205.1 Pseudanabaena sp.
TTTTGCGCCATTTGCGCCGCGCTTTGCGTGGCATAAATGGCTATATCAAATTCGCGTTAACAAAGAAATGAGTAGGGTAGGCAAGCCCCACTCTAGTTTCAAAAGAATTGCTATCTGCTAATGACATTTATGTTATTCTCAAGAAGCTATCGTTATTGATAATGCCATGAATTCTGCGGAGACCACCTATTCACCTGAATCCCTCAAGGCTGAACTCAACTCAAAAGGTTGTCGCATGACACCGCAGCGCGAGGTGATTTTAAGTACATTTCAAACCTTACCAGAGGGACAGCATCTCAGTGCTGAGGATCTTTACGAGCGACTAAAATCGCAAGGCGAGAATATTAGTCTTTCGACAATTTACCGCACCGTAAAAATGATGGCAAGGATGGGGATTCTGCGTGAACTCGAACTCACCGAAGATCATAAACATTATGAAATTAACCAGCCCAAGCCGCACCATCATCACCATTTAGTATGTGTCAAAACCAATCGTGTGATTGAGTTTAAAAATGATCAAATTCTTACAATAAGTAAAAAAGTTGCTGACAAGTATGGCTTCTCTGTGCTGGATTGCCAACTAACAATTATTGGTGTCAGTCCTGAGGGACAGCGATCAATCTTTTAAAACGAGTTAAAAAAAGAGCGCTTTGCGCTCTTTTTTTAACTCGTTTTAGCAAAATCTTCCTGTGCATAAATTCTGAATCTGTCTAAATCTGCTTGTAAGGTAGACTCGACAACCTGCCCCAAAAATAAATTATCCATAATTTGCCCGATCGCAGGAATCGCATAGGCAATGCTCAGTTTTACAATCGTCATATTATTAGGACGACCATAAAATCTTACAGCTCCACGATTTGGCAGACCGCCAATTGACTCCCATTGAATAATTTGATTGGGAATCTGTTTAAGAATGCGAGCCTTCCAAGTAAAAGTTAAGCCATTTGTGCCGAGTTTCCAAGCAGATATATCAGGATCGGCAGTGACTACTACAGAGTCAATCCACTTCATCCAACGGGGCATAGCTTGTAAATCTGACCACAACGACCACGCATACTCCACGGGAATAGCAACTTCAGTTTGGACGGTATGTTCTAGCCAATCACTCATTGGATAATCGTTAATTTTTACTTACACCAATCATAATAACAAACGTCAGTTCGACGAAAGCGAAAAGTGGTAATAATCGCTAAGCGATTATTACCACTTTTCGCCATTTGCGGTGTGCGAAGCACGCCGCAAATGGCGATATCGAACTGGTGTTAATAACAGGAAAAAGTGCGATGTTTTAAAGATGGCATCTGGCGGCGTATTTGATCAAGGCGTGAGGGTTGGATCTCCGCGATCACCACTCCAATGTGATCTCCTGCATCAGCAAGAACAATGCCCCAAGGATCGACAATCATCGCATGACCATGGGACTGGCGGCGCGGTGTATGCATTCCCACCTGTGCGGGGGCAATCACATAGCTAGTATTTTCAATGGCTCTAGCTTGCAATAAAACTTGCCAGTGATCTTTACCTGTAAAAGCCGTAAAAGCAGCAGGGACAAACAAAACATTTGCACCATTTTGAGATAAATGGCGATACAGTTCGGGGAACCGCACGTCATAGCAAACCGATAGCCCCAAGTTGCCATATTTCTCAGAAACATAGACAGGCGGAGACTCACTACCCGCTAACACAGTGGCTGACTCCTGATAAGTATTGCCATCAGGGAGATTAACATCAAACAAATGCATCTTGCGATAACGGGCTAGCTCTTCACCTTCACGACCAATCAGCAGAGCGGTGTTATACATTTTTCCCTGATTGCCATTGTTGCTGTCAGTGACAGGTACAGGAAATCCACCACCAAGTAACAGGATTTGATAGCGTTGAGCGATCTTAATTAAAAATTTCTCGCTCTTTTCTGCAATTTCTGTAGAAAGTCTTTTCTTTTCGCTTTCATCGCCTAAAAACGAAAAATTTTCAGGTAAGCAAACTAGTTCTGCACCTCGATTCACAGCCAGTTGGATCAAATCTTCTGCTTGAGCAAGATTTTTATCTACATCAGAGACACTGGTCATTTGTACGGCAGCCGCCAAATATGACTTCATTTCAATCCTTAAAACTTTCCCACATAAATCAGATGTGCTATAAAGCACTTAACTTAGATTACCGTGCTATAGCGCTATAAAAAACTAGAAAATAAAAAAAGAAGCAATTCGCATTGTTACAAGGGTTGGTTTCCCCGCCGAAGGCGGGGAAACCAACCCGTATTTC
>JBJTVM010000222.1:0-8236 GCA_046081205.1 Pseudanabaena sp.
ATCGCTAACTGCCCATCATTGGTGGTGAGAGGATAGGCTACAGGAATATAATTTTTGTGCAAAAATGCTAGTAATTCAAGTTCAAATTCGATTTCGGCTTTAGATCGCCAATGGGCATGGGAAACTCGCAATACATAACGGTTTTCTCCTGCTTCAACTAAATAGATATCGCTTAATCCCCGCATCCAAAATACACAGCTAGTAATTTCACCCACAGCATAACGAGATAAGATGCGATCTACCAAGGCTTGTGGTGCAAGGGTGGAATAGGTAATCGGGAAAATATGATGGTCAGACATACTAGGAAAATGCTTTAAAGACCAATCTGTGACAGGCATAGCGATCAATTAGTTGGGGAATTTTAAGCGCTATTCCAGATATATCGCAGAGATGGGATCAAAAGTGTTTACCAAAAACTAAAAGTCGTTTTTATACCAAAGCACAAAATGGCTACGCCATCTTGTGCTTTCAAAACCCTTACAGGGTTCGGTTTTTAATTCACAGAAGTGTAGCCACACTTCTGTGAATTGGTATTATCTGTCGGTTGTTTTGGCATGATCGAAGAGGTATCCTTAAATACTATGCAAGATTCCTCAACTCCCCAATCCAAAACATCCTCAACTGAGATCATTGTCAACGTTAGCAATGAAAATGTTTCACGACGGGCGCGTGTGCGTGAACATGTTAATCCATTAGCCAAAAAATACAGCGTAGCGATCGCGCCACCAATTTGGAAAGAAATTTATGCCGATTGGTCAAAGCCGTTGAGTCTAGATATTGGCTCTGCGCGGGGACGTTATATTTTGCAAATGGCGCAACTTAAGCCCGATTGGAATTTTTTGGGTTTAGAAATTCGGGAGCCGCTAGTCGATCGCTGTAATGAAGTGCGCGATGAACTGAAATTAAAGAATCTGCATTACATTTTTTGCAATGCCAATGTGTCGCTGGCGGGACTACTAACTAAAGGATCATTGCATGAGGTCACGATTCAATTTCCCGACCCTTGGTTCAAGCGTCGTCAACAAAAACGTCGCGCCGTTCAATCTGAGTTAGTGGCAACTTTAGCGGAGTTACTTGTCCCGAATGCCGATGTATTTTTGCAGTCCGATGTATTGGAAGTAGCTGAAGATATGCGCCAACATTTCGAGGCAAACGATAATTTTATTAATCTTGCTGGGACTGGAAATTTTGCCGATAATTCGATTTTCCCTGAGCATATTCCCACCGAGCGCGAAAGTTCAGTAATTTCGCAAGGTTTACCCGTTTATCGCGCATATTTCAAACGGGAATAGGCTGTTTGGATTCATTAGGGTGGGCAATACCCACCCTAATGAATTACGTCGCCTTTTTTTGCTATTCAGTCGGTCTAAGTGCGTGAAACCCAATTGAATTGCCTTCTGTATCGAGAATTTGTCCAATAAACCCTGGGTCACCAATATCGGTAATAGGCATGCAAACTTTGCCTCCATTGGGCTCTACTCGTTCAAGTGCCTGTTGTAGCTTCTCAACAGTAGCTAGATTTAGATAAATCAAAGTACCTGTCGCAGAAGGCTTTAAGCGATCGCTTCTGACAATTGCACCTCCAACACTTTCTTGATCCATAGGAAAGAACCCCTGTGGTTCTCCCATAAATTCTGCCTTTTGAATATCCACTGCCAGTACCGAGCTGTAAAAGGCAACTGCACGATCAAAGTCAATCGCAGGGATTTCAAACCAGTTAATTGCATTCTGCATACAAGTTCTTACCGATCAATTAGAACTTACACAGACTACTTCAAGGAATATTGAGAGACAAGTTCACGCAATACATCTTAACTTTTGAAAAACGTACAGATATCTTTTGAGCAGTTAGTAAACTATATAAACTTACAAAGGTGGCAAATAACCCATTGCATCTTTGACAGCGTTTAGGGTTTTAAAAGCTGTTTCAGAAGCTTTTTCGCGACCTTCTTTTAATATGCGATCAAGATATCCTGCCTCTTTTACCACTTCATCATACTTAGTTTGAATCGGCTCAAGATGAGCGATCGCCGCATCAGTAAGTACAGTCTTAAAATCACCCCAGCCACGCCATGTTGTCGCCTCCGCTTGTACCTGTTCCTTAGTTTTATTGGCAAAAATTGCGTATAAGCCAAGGAGATTATTCGCTTCAGGGCGATCGCTGTCATCAAAGGCTAGCTCACGTACAGCATCAGTCTTGCATTTCTTGATTTTCTTAGCGATTTCATCGGGCTTATCTAGGATATGAATCCGACTCATTTCCGAAGGATCGGACTTCGACATTTTCTTTGTGCCATCGGTGAGGCTCATCACCCGCGCCCCTTCTTTGCGAATTAAGGGGTTCGGCACTTTCAAAACTGGTGCAAATTGATCATTAAATCTTCCCGCAATATCTCGCGTAAGTTCTAAATGTTGCTTTTGATCTTCACCGACAGGAACTAAATCCGCTTGATACAACAAAATATCCGCCGCCATTAATACAGGATAGTCCAGCAGTCCCACACCCACATTTTCGCCTTGCTTGATCGCATTCTCTTTAAATTGGATCATCCTCTCCAACCAGTTAAGCGGCGTGATGCAGTTGAGTAGCCATGTGAGCTCGGCATGTGCTGAAACATGGGACTGCACAAAAATCGTAGAAATACTTGGATCAATGCCACAGGCAATATACAGTGCAGCAATGTCGCGAGTATTGCTAGCTAAAGTTTTGGGATCGTGAGGTACAGTAATCGCGTGCAGATCAACAACACAAAAAAAGTTTTCATAATCAGCCTGAGTCTCTACCCAGTTGCGAATTGCCCCCAAATAATTGCCAATATGCAGATTGCCAGTCGGTTGTACGCCAGATAGAACTCGTTTTTGCATGGGATTTTCAGATCATAGAGAGAATGCTTTGCTTTCTCTCTATATATTTAAATTACAGGTTGATAATGTATAACACTATAGAATGAGCGCAAAGCGCTCATTCTATATATTTAAGTAAGCGCAAAGCGCTGTACAGGTTGATAGTGTATGACACCTTAGAATGAGCGCAAAGCGCTCATTCTAGATATTTAGGTTACAGGTCGATAATGTATTTACAGGAACAGGCGAAGGAAAAACGATCGCTCGACAAAAAGGCAAGCTGACTTTCCCCAGATCCTGCTCAAAGGCTTTTGGTATTGTACCAATTAGCGTTTCGACTATACTTTTGCGCGGATCAGATGGCGCGACTTGATAGATGACACTCAAAACATCATCAGGAAACCAAGCCCTAACTAGATTTAACAACTCTGATGTCGTCAAAGGGCGATCGCGGTTATCGGGAGTTAATCTAATCCCCACCAAGCGAGTACTTTCAAAATAAATATTGGCTGTAAAGCCCCTAACATAAACTAACTTACGATCAGGCAAAGCATACAAACCTTCACCACCTGGTTGCAACTGGTGCATTGTATATTCATCACGGTGAATCGTCGCGATCGCCGCCCAGTTATTGTCCTGAGCATACTTAAGAAACTGCGTCTCTAACATACCTAGATGCAAAGTATCAGGCTGTAATGGTGGACGCGCTCTGGTTTGGAGACTGGGCAAAGTTCTTACTGTTCCAATCTTTTCATTAGCATTAGCTGAATTATCTGATCGAACCGCAGGAGTATAGGCGATCGCACTGAAGAATGTTGCGGCGATCGTCATACCAATACATACACAAGAGTTAACTCTTCTCGCCATACACTTACCTATACGGCATTACTGACAAGGCTTTAATTTTGCTGCCTCTACCTTAGCAAAAATTCTTGTTTATTGTGGCTAAAAACGCCAAAATGAATTATTTAGCAACACAAGAGATAGCTAAAGCATTAAGTGTCGTAATACCAATTCACAGAAGTGTGGCTACACTTCTGTGAATTAAAAATCAAACCCTGTAAGGGTTTTGAAAGCACAAAATGGCATAGCCATTTTGTGCTTTGGTATAACTCCCTCTTGGGTTTTAGTTCAGGCTGTGTAGCGGTTTCATGCTATAGGTAGTAACTAATAGTTTCTTGGCAATTTTGTTAGCTTATGTCCCTTAACCCAGAGTCAGAGTCAGATCGCGGTAAAAATAAAGCTTCCTCTAAAAGTTTTGAGGCAATGCGAAAGTTTTCCGAAAAATACGCAAAAAATACAGGCACATTTTTTTGTGCTGACCCTAGCGTTACTAATGCCGTCATTGAAGGCTTAGCTAAGCATAAGGAAGAGTTAGGCTCTCCTCTTTGCCCCTGTCGCTACTATGAAGACAAGGAAGCTGAAGTCAAAGACACCTACTGGAACTGTCCTTGTGTACCAATGCGCGAACGCAAAGAATGTCACTGTATGTTGTTTCTGACTGAAGACAATCCCTTTGTTGGCACAAAACAAGAACTAGAAGTAGTTGAAGTTGTCTATGATGCCTAAATTCTAAAAAAAATAGAGGTGATGCTTCGCATCACCTCTATTTTTTATTGATTGATTGCTGCCAACAGACTTTTCCAGATTTCGCAAGCTCTAAAGATTTTGAGACGACTTCACAGAGGTTTTGCCATTTTACTGGTTGCTCAAATAGTAACTTACTTACTTTAGCCAGAGATTGCTCTCTCTCATGACGAATTTTGGAGAACATCAACGGCTCAATTCTTTGATAACTGGCATTACGAACTTCTAACATCGACTCATGCACCATAATCGCAACTTCTGAACCAATATTCATTTGAGCGTAATGCCGCAAATGAGCAAGCCCCTTTGCGGAAGTAGCATAGAGTGGTGGCAACCGATTTAAAGTTTTTGCCAACACATCTTCAAGACGAATGAAACGCAGATCAGACGGGGAAAAACTTTGTGCTTGGTTTTGCGCCATTCTAATGATCAGTCGCTCGAGAGAATGAACAAGATATCGAGATTCGAGAAAATAAACTTCATATTCTTTTTGTATAGACTCATGAGCAACACTGGATTGTGGCGTAGATTTACTAAGATACATTTGAGAGTTAGCTGTTCTTCTTCCCAAAGCTCCATATTTACCAACACGGGGTGATAAGTTGCCAGCATTATACTTAGCGATCGCACTCTCTAGATTTTCTTCTAAAGACATGGGCAAATCACGCCACATCAGATTTTCCCAGCCCAGTCGTTCTTGGACATAGCACAAAGCATAGGGGGCATTAGCTAACTCTATATCTTCAAGTGGTTGAGGATTTCGTAATGGATCGCGTCGCACCCCTATTAAAGCCTGACGAGTTACCTTCGTAATATCAGCTTGCAGCGTCATGCATTCTTGCCTCTTTGTCTGCAAACTAATATCTGTAGAGGCAAACATCGGTGGTAACCGATTTAAAGCGTAAGCGATTACCTCATCAATATTATATTTATGCCTAATCCCACTACCTAAACCCTGAATCTGGGTACTGGCTTCTCTATAGACAAATTCGAGTAGTACGTTGCGGCAAGATTCCATGGGAATTGACTGAGTATTTATCTATCAGTGCTGATTATGCAGCATTTCCAAATCATTTTTATAGCTATAAGCTATAGCCACTTGCATTAACGTGAGTTCTATATCGCCATTTGCGCCGTGCTTCGCACGGTAAAAATGGCGAAAAATGGTAAGAAGCGCTTAGCGCTTCTTACCATTTTTCGCTTTTATTGAACTGATGTTGTATTAATACAAACAAAAAACCATCGAGCCGCCACTAACTTCTTGGGTTTTAAGCCCTAACATGATTGAACATAACTATAGATTTGTGGGAAATTAGTCCGAAGGAGAGGACAGATTTTTTTACAAACAATTTAGGAATGCAAAATTGTTGATCTCATGATACTTTCGGCTTTCAATAGATAAGAAACTTCCACTCTTTCATTAATGTAACCTTTAAAATATGGTCTAAGTTTTGCTGGGACAGAATTAATATTTTGCTCAAGTTGATCACTATCAATATTTACAACCCCCAAAATTTTAGGAACAACCAAAGCGATGGAAAGCTCCTGTGCTGATATCAAGATTACTTCATAAAGTCTAATATTTTGATCTAATGGCTGCAATCCTAAGAGCATCGCTAAATCGATCGCCCAATAAACACGGCGACGACGACTTAATATACCTAAGATACAAGATGGTTTATTTGGGACAGGAATAATGTGAGTTGCCTTAATCGATAAAACTTCTTGGGTGAACTCACTCTCAAGTAAGCCAATGGTTTGTGGATCGATCACGAATTTCAAACAGGTATTTTCATCTGAGTCTGACTTTTCGCCTATCTTTGAGCCTTGAAAATGATCGACACTCTCAAAAGGTGTTTGCTTGGACATATGTCAACTTTAGTAAACATTAATACAGACTCACAGAAGTGTAATACCAATTCACAGAAGTGTGACTACACTTTTGTGAATTAAAAATCAAACCCTGTAAGGGTTTTGAAAGCACAAAATGGGGTAGCCATTTTGTGCTTTGGTATAATCACACCGCTGCGAATTAAAAATCAAACCCAGTAAAAAACAGTAAGAGTTTGCAAAGCATGAAATAACTACGCTATTTTGTGCCTTGGTATAACCATGTATAGCGAGCATTGAGACTATTTGTATACAGCATTATGGCTGCTTACGTCCCCATTTTTCGATTGCAGTTTGAATTTGCTCGACTTTAAATGGCTTGGAAATGAAATCATTCATCCCTGCTGCCAGACATTTTTCGCGATCTTCCTGCATTGCATTAGCAGTAATTGCAATAATTTGAATGGATTTAGCCAGATTAGATAATTCAGTTTGCTCACTTTGCTCTAAAGCGCGAATTTGTCGAGTAGCCTCTAATCCATCCATTTCTGGCATCTGTACATCCATAAAGATCAAGTCATAGGGTCGCTTTTGGATCGCTTCTAATACTTCAATTCCGCTTGTTGCAATATCAATACCATAACCCATTTTCTCAAAAAGACGATTTGCTAGTTTCTGATTGATAGGATTATCTTCAGCTAGCAAAATTTTGAGAGGAATTTGTTCCGCCAATTGGGGAATTTTACTAGACAAAGCTTTGTTTTCAGCAATCTTAACTGGCTCTAAAACCAATTCTAAGACATGATCAACGATTTCTATACTAGGAGATTTTTTCGCTTCAGCAGGATGATAGGGAATCGTAAACAGAAAGGTAGTACCTTGCTCCAAAACACTCTCAACCCATATGTCCCCGCCCATTATGCTGATCAGCTTTTTGCAAATAGCTAAACCTAAACCTGTACCTCCAAACTTACGAGTTGTGGAAGAATCTATTTGCGAAAATGGTTTAAATAATTTATCTAATTTATGTAATGGAATACCGATACCAGTGTCTTTTACAGCAAAAAGAAGTTGATTATCTTGGTATTTACTGACATCTATGGAGACTTTGCCTACAGAGGTAAATTTAATTGCATTACCCACCAAATTGACTAAAATCTGCTGTAGATAGTGGATATCTCCTGTAATCATTGGAGAGACTTGAGGATCGATCAAGTATTGTACTTCCAAAGATTTTTCCTTAGTCATAAAGGAAACTAAACTAAGAACGGTTTCAATACATACTTTTATTTCAAAAGGTTCTATTTCTAAATCAACTTTTCCTGATTCAATTTTAGAAAAATCCAAAATGTCATTAATCAGCATCAATAGAGCCGTGCCACTGGTATTAATTGTTTCCACATATTCGCGTTGCTCTGCCTCTAGATTAGTATCTAGTAATAAATTAGTCATGCCAATTACACCATTCATCGGGGTACGCAGTTCATGACTCATGGTGGCTAAGAACTCAGATTTAGTTCTAGCGATCGCTTCTGATATTTCCTTTTGTTGTTGCAGTTCTAATCTTAAGATATTCGTCTTAATCAAGTCCTGAATGCTGAGGAAGCCAACTTTGACCACCATATAGACAAACAAAGCACCAAAAAAGAAGATAATTCCTGTGAGAATGAGGATGAGCCATTGGATTCTCAAATAGAACAGTATCAATACCCCCAAGTAGCCGAAGAGAAAGAAAATCATTAGCGATCGCAATATATTCCAACTCTTGCGATACTTATTGTCTTGAAGTAAGGACAAGATCTTTTGTGTTTCTTTAATCGAAAGAAACATCACAAATCCGCCAAGGATGATTAAGACAATAGTAAAAAGATCGCTCATGCTCTTACAAACTTAGGCAAACATCAGTATATATAGCAACGCAAAAGATAGCTAGAACAAAGCAAAACCAAAGGGAACTCCAAAGAAAAAATGATCC
>JBJTVM010000223.1:0-6971 GCA_046081205.1 Pseudanabaena sp.
ATTCTTACCATTTTTCGCCACTTGCGCGGCGCGAAGCGCCGCGCAGGCTATATCGAATTCACGTTAGTTTAACTTCAGTGCGTATATTGAGAATTAGACTGATTCCAGAAAAATAAAAGCAGGGTTATCCCTGTCAGTAATCCGTAAATTGCCCCAACCACCAGCGTTAAAAAATATCCCAACTGCTTGATCAATAAACTCCCCACCATTACGCCCACATACCAACTGCCCGTAGTACTCACAATCCACCAACCCGCTCGCTTAAAGTATGATTTCATGACCATCCATTGCATAACCCCCATCGAAAATCCCCGCAGACAAGCATAAATCACCAATAAATCAACCGCATCACCATAGGTAACAGCCAATTGAAAACTCGCCCAAGAACTGAACGATCCGCCCACAGAGCCACTTATTAAAGTCGCCCATAGCCATCCAAAGCCGCGAATATGTTGCTTGATCACTAACCATTGAGCTATGGCGATCGCCAAACTCATCACTGCAAAACTCAGAAACACCCCAAAATCGCCCGTTATATAATCTGTGACAAAAGCGCTAACTCTGCCGCCACCTGCATAACTAAGAGATGTCGCAAGTGTCCATAGAGGCAAAAAACTCCAATGGAGTTTTTTGCTGGTTATCTCTTTTACCCTAAACTTGTTTAACAAGGATTTGAGCCTAATATTTGAGCTTGATAAATGAGAAGACTATACTTTTTATTGCCAGGGACGACTGATAAATTTGCTTGTGGGGGGCTGTGGGCTGAGCTAAAAACACTGGAACTGGTTAAACAAGTTTGTCCTGCGGAAGTAGTCACCTATCGCCAACGAGAGCAAGGGCATTTATGGCTAGATGATTTGCTGAAGGGAGACAACAGATTGCGGGCTTTAGATGATGTGATTTTTGTGATGAGTTGGGGGTTTGATGTTGCCAAGCTAGCTCCTAAGCTAAAGCGTTTGAATGCAATTTACCATGCCCATAGTGCAGAATATGGCTTTAATTTACCCGCTAGCGTGCCAATTATTACCGTCAGTCGTAATACGCTCGGATACTGGGGACAGCGATCGCCACATTCGTTAATTTATTATTTACCAAACGAGATTTCCGACAAGTTTCAAAATTGGCAAGGCGATCGCGATATAGATGTACTGGTTCAGGCTCGTAAATCATCTAGTTATCTGATGAGCCAATTGATTCCTGCGCTCCAGCAAAAATGCCGCTTAGAATTAATTGATTATTATGTTCAAGATTTAGAAGGATTGTTTAATCGCGCTAAGGTTTATTTATACGATTCCGCAGAGTATTGGGCTGTTCAAGGAGTTACTGAAGGATTTGGACTGCAACCGATGGAAGCTCTAGCCTGCGGTTGCCAAGTTTTTTCTAGTGTCAATCATGGCTTATCCGATTATTTAGATCCAGCTTTTAACTGTTACAAGATTGCAGGATATTCTCAAGAATTTGATATACATCGAATTCTCACAGCGATTAAGACCAATCAAAAGCTATTTTTATCACCAACATTATTAGAAGAACATCGTGCTGAAAATATTATTAAGCGTTTACAGATAATTTTGACAGAACTCAATGAGTTTTTTGATCACAAGCAGTTATATAAAAGCAATATTCCCAACTTAGACTATTGGCAAGTGCTAAATCTGAGATCGCAAAGAATATGGGCAAAGGTACTTAAACGGTTGAAGCTATAAAACATAGGCTTGCATTGCAAGCCTATGTTTTATGACACTAAGCCTGTTAATGGGGAGCTAGCACTAGCATAAGCTTTGACAGGAATACGTCCTGATAAATAAGCAGCGCGTCCAGCCTCAGCTGCCAGACCCATCGCCCGACCCATCGCCACAGGATTATTTGCACAGGCGATCGCCGTATTCACTAATAAAGCGTCTGCGCCCATTTCCATTGCGGCTGCGGCTTCACTAGGTACACCAATCCCTGCATCAACCACTACAGGCACTTTCGATTCTTCGATAATGATCCTGATATTTGCCGCATTATTAATCCCTTGCCCTGAACCAATGGGCGAGCCGAGAGGCATCACGGTGACGCAACCAATTTCTTCAAGGGTCTTCGCCAGCCTTGGATCAGCGTTGATGTATGGCAAAACTGCAAAACCTTCTTTGACCAATTGTTCGGCAGCTTTACAAGTACCAAGCGGATCAGGCAGCAAATATTTAAGATCGGGGATTACTTCTAACTTCACAAAATTGTTATCTTCTTGACCCAAAATTTTTGCCATCTCGCGTCCCAATCTTGCCACTCGCAATGCTTCATCGGCAGTTTGACAGCCCGCAGTGTTTGGCAAAAGCCAATATTTGCTCCAGTCGATCGCTTCAGCTAGCCCTTCATGCCCTGCTGCATTAGTCTGCACCCGACGCACTGCTACGGTGACGATCTCGCAACCACTGACAGCGATCGCCTGACGCATCACCTCGAAGTTGGCATATTTCCCTGAGCCAGTCATCAAACGCGATCGGAACTTACGCCCTGCAATTTCGAGATAATCATCTGATGATTGATCAGTATCAGAGATTTGGCTATTTGCCGTGAAAATTGGGTTAAAGGATGGTGAGGAAGCGATCATATCAAGGAGTTAACGCAAAATATAAGGTTTAGATCCCCTTCAATCCTCCTTAAAAAAGGGAAGAATTTCTTTTTCCCCCTCTTTTGGTTAAGAGGGCTGAGGGATCAATTTCAAGGATATACATTAGTTGGCGGTTTGAAGGCGCAATTTTTTATTAAGATACTTAGGTGTCTTCTGTGATATTTCAAATTTTCCATAGTATTCAATAGCAAGTAGCAATTTAGTTTCATGGCTAACCTCAAATCCATCCGCGATCGCATCGGCACTGTTAAGAATACTCGCAAGATAACTGAAGCAATGCGTCTTGTCGCAGCTGCAAAAGTCAGACGCGCTCAGCAGCAAGTCCTTGCCACTCGTCCTTTCGCCGATCGCCTCGCTCAAGTCCTATATCGTCTCCAGCAGCGCATCACCTTTGAAGATGTCAGTCTGCCTTTACTTGATAAGCGTCCTGTCAAAACCGTTGGTCTTCTGGTAATTTCAGGTGATCGCGGGCTTTGTGGTGGCTATAACTCAACCATTATCCGTCGTGCTGAAGCCCGTGCTAAGGAACTAAAGGAGCAAGGTATTAATTACACATTTATTTTGGTTGGACGTAAGGCGGCGCAATACTTTGCCCGTCGCGATCAACCGATCGCTGCTAAGTTCACTAACTTAAATCAAATTCCTAATGCTGCTGAAGCCAATGCGATCGAAGACGAAATCACTTCAGCATTTTTGGCTGGTGTAATTGATCGTGTCGAGTTAATCTATACCCGTTTTGTATCTCTGATTAGCTCTCGTCCCGTAGTCCAAACCCTCTTACCCCTTGAGCCTCAAGGTCTAGAGCCTCAAGATGACGAAATCTTCCGCCTGATTACTCGTGGTGGTAAGTTCCAAGTCGAGCGCGAAAAATTGGAAATCACTGTGAAGGAATTGCCTAAGGAGCTAATTTTTGAACAAAATCCTGAACAAATTCTCGATGCTTTATTGCCTCTCTACCTCAGCAACCAAATTCTTCGGGCTTTGCAAGAATCTGTAGCTAGTGAACTAGCTGCACGGATGACGGCAATGAATAATGCTAGTGATAATGCTGTTGATCTGATCAAGTCTCTCACCTTGCAGTACAACAAAGCTCGTCAAGCAGCAATTACTCAAGAAATTCTGGAAGTTGTCGGTGGCGCAGCCGCTCTAACTTAAACAAAAAAGAGTGGCGCTTAGCGCCACTCTTTTTTAGCTACAAACTACTTGGTTTTGTGATTGTTCTTTATGGCGAAATTATCAAAACATTACGTACTTTGATTCGATCACTCACATAAATTTCACTTGATGTCCCTATATCCAGAAGTCACTCGCCACTTGGTAACCCATAAGGATCGATACCGTTTTGTCTAAGCAGTGACTCAAAATAATCGCGCTCTCTGCGAATATCATCATCTAGAGCAAAGCCTTCTCCCAAATTAGCAAGGTCACTTTCGAGAGCTTTGATTCTGGTTGTAGTTGCATCGTTGCGCTCTTGCTCAGTGCGAACCACGCCAAAAGCATTATCAAACCTACGTTCTAGAGATTCAGACAGTAATGCCCAAACTAGTGCGAGAGCTTTTTGATTGCCCTGACTGCTTTGATACAGCCAATAAGCGGTCACAACATCCAGAGGGAGAGCATTAAATCGGGTTTGTCCAAATTCAATACTGTCGGGTGTATAACCCTCTCCTCGTATAGCGTTGATGCTCTTAGAAGTTAAAAAACGTCGGGCGTTAATTTAATCTTTGCCAACAGATTCAGCAGCTTGAGTTTGTGACATCCGATAACTACCATCTGGCAACATGAAAGCATCAACGGTTAACGCCCCGATCGCCACAGTAGCAAGGGTTGCCTTGATTGATTTACTCATGATTTTTTGCCATTAGTACAATCACTTAGCAATGCTTAAAAGATGCTATGTAATCTTGCTGCTTTTCTACTAGCTTTGTCAATAAAAGCACGATCAGAAATGGTGATTGCACCAGTGCTGCTCCGATAAAAAGAAGATGGGCTTTGCCCGTCTTCTTTTTATTTATGGGCTAGCCCGATCGCTTGTTGAATATTCTCTAAGCCATTGGCTTCTAACTTAGCAACCAAACCTTGCAAGATCTGCTTAACAATCATTGGTCCCTCATAAATTAAGCCCGTATAAACCTGCACGATCACCGCACCAGATGTAATTTTTTGCCAAGCATCATCTGCTGTGAAAATGCCACCCACGCCAATGATCGGTAGATTACCCTGTGTTGTCTGCCAGATTAGATTGATTACTTCTAGAGAGCGATCGCGTACAGGTTGACCACTAATTCCACCTGCTTCTTCAGTGACAGGCGTACCCGTCATTGCTAGATGCGTAGTCGTTAAATTCTGTCGTGAAATCGTTGTGTTCGTAGCGATAATTCCTGATACGCCATAGGCTTGACTCGCTTTGACCACTTCAATAATGTCAGCATCATTCAAGTCTGGGGCAATTTTTACTAAGATCGGTTTGTTCTGGCTGTTAATTGGATTTAGTTCTGCAAGAATTCCGCATAACTGGTCAGTTGCTTGCAGATCCCGTAAATTCGGTGTGTTTGGTGAACTGACATTAACTACAAAATAATCGCCAAAATCATATAGCGATCGCAAACTTTCGGCATAGTCTAATTTTGCATCGGCAATCTCTGTAATTTTAGACTTGCCGAGATTAATACCAAGGGGAATACTTAGCTTATGGGCTTGTAAATAATTTTTGAGATCTACTGCTGTTGCCGCTGCGCCACGATTATTAAAACCCATGCGATTTAGAACAGCGCGATCGCTAGGTAAGCGAAACAAACGTGGTTGAGGATTTCCAGACTGGGCATGGGCAGTAATTGTCCCTACTTCTGCAAAGCCAAAGCCCAAATGTTCCCATGCACCGATCGCTTCTGCATTTTTATCAAAACCTGCTGCCAACCCAACGGGATTCTCAAATTTTAGATTCCATAAAGTTTGTGACAGCCGTGAATCGCTATAGTAAAAGGTGGACTTGGTGATTGCTTGCAGTGTGGATGACTCACTAATCCGCCGACAAGTGGCGATCGCTAAGTGATGAGCAGTTTCAGGATCGAGGGAAAATAACAGAGGACGCACCCCATATTGATAGGCAGCACTTAACATAGGTTTGGTTAACTAGCTTTTCTTACGAAATAAGAAAAGCGGCAATAAGGAATTAAGGAGTATATATCCCAATGATATGGCAACTACTGACAGCACCCCTTGATGGACTAGTCTGGATTGCAGAACAAATCGAAGAAAGGGCGACTACTGAATTAGAAAAAACCGAAAATCTGCAAAAACGGCTCACTACTTTACAACTAAAATTTGATCTTGGTGATATTAGTGAAGAAGATTTCATGGCTCAAGAACAAGAGATTTTAGAAGCTATGGAAGCAGAGATCAATGAACAATAGGAATAAACCAGAGCATAACGCGCTCTGGTTTATTCCTGACAGAAACGGTACAGCGCTTTGCGCTGATTTAAAACCCAGAAGAAACATTAAAAGTGGTGCTCCGCGCCACTTTTAATGTTTCTTCTGTATCCCTTAAAGCCTAAATAGACTGTACAAACTAATGGAAGTCAGTGAACTAATCAATAGCTACCATGCAGGTCGTCGCAATTTTGCGGGAGTCAACCTCAGTAAAACTGATATGAATGGAATTGACCTGAGCCATGCTGATCTCAGTGGTGCAAATCTGAGTGAATCTAGTCTCTATGGTGCAAACCTAAGCCACGCTAAGCTAAATGGTGCGGATTTCAATAGCGCGAAGCTATATCGAGCCAACCTTGTCAGCGCTAATTTCATTGGCGCTGATTTAGGAGAGGCGGATCTCAGTGAAGCCAATCTCAGTGATGCCAAGCTCTATGGGGTAAATTTGTATGGAGCAATTTTGAACAAAGCCAAATTACCTCGGGCAAAACTAAATGGTGCAAATATGGGTAAAGCCAAGCTAAATCGGGCTGATCTTAGTGAGGCTATTCTCAGGGAAGCACGATTATTTGGGGCTGGGCTAAATGAGGCGATGTTGCAACGAGCGGATCTGAGCAGATCTAGTCTCAATGGTGCAAACCTAAGTAAAGCCATGCTATCTGAGGTAGATTTAACTTTTGCAAGTCTTTATGGTGCTAGTTTATGTGATGCCGATCTGAGCGAAGCCGATCTTACAAGTGCTAATCTCCAAGGTTCTGATCTAACTCGCGTGAATTTTTATAAGGCAAATCTAAGTAAAGCGAAAATGGCAGATGCTGCCACTGAGGGAATGCTGACTCAAGAGGCAAATTTAACAGGTATTATCTGGTCATAAAATTTTAAAGCTGTCGTCAAACCAAACCCCAAAAAGCGAGTGGCGG
>JBJTVM010000224.1:0-1251 GCA_046081205.1 Pseudanabaena sp.
TTGATGATAGATTCTCAATTAACTCAAAAAGCTCATCATCAAAGTAAGCATATTGTACTGAATCTCTCAACCCATTCAAGGTTTTGATTTTCACTTTGGAGTTGACTACAAGCTCAAATCCAGCCTTTGCTTTGAGATGCCAAAAGCCTTCACTTTGAAGATGGAAGAATGGCTGGGCAATATCTGAACGATGCGATTCAACCCAAGAAGCTCCAATATTTGAGAAATGTGGCGATTAATTCAGGTGATAAAAATATTCGGTTTTGCCTGATTATTCCCTGTTGGATTAGTGCGATCGCCGATAAAAGCAATATGGGCTTATGTGGTGCAATTCCTCGTACACGATCTACACGCAACTTCGCAAACTTTTTGGAATAGTACAGTAAATCTTTGTTCATAGAAATCTACTCAAATCGAAATCTTCTACAGATTCTTGGTCTTTCTCAGCTAACAGCATCAACAAAATTGCATCTGTATAATCCACACTTCCTTGTAAAGTGTTCTGCAAAACTTCAAGCCCACCATTGGCATACTCTTCAAAGATTTGAACGCGGATATTCCCAGATTCTTCGTCAAGGGCAAGACTTTTAGGATCTTTGGTACAGGCGATCGCTATTAAATTGATTACAGGCTCATAGCCTCTAGCTACAAACTAATCTTGAGGAATTGGATCGGGTTCTTTTCGAGATGTTTTACCAAGAGGAATCTTTTTCCCTCGCTTAGCCCCAAGGACAGCCGCAAAAGTCATCACGTCAGCATAGGTTTGAAATGGTGCAGTAGAATTTTCTGCGGATCTTAAAGAACGTACTAATTCAGCTTTGTCTTCAGCAACATAGATTCTACGAATGCTCATTATTTGCCCCCAACTTCGCCTTGTCTTTTGCGATCTTTAACCTTGCATCAGCCATTCTTACTTAGTCCTTAACATCCAATCTAAAAACATCTTACACACAATAAACCCACTCTTTAATTTCATTTATCATTAAACCCGCCATCATCAACAAGCGATCGCGCTAATAAAAGTTGATAGTCATAAGTTACTCTGCCCTTCTAGAAACTCAGCAAAACCAATTAACTCGCTTTTTGATAACTCAAAGGCACTAACCAAATCTTTTACTCCTTCTCCAATGATTTCGGAATCAAAATCAAAAGCGTAAACATGACGAACGACATGGCGAAACTTACGGTATCCATTAAGCATCTCTTTACAAAGTTCTGAAATTACCGCAGGACGAATATCAGATAAATCAT
>JBJTVM010000225.1:0-3407 GCA_046081205.1 Pseudanabaena sp.
ATTCAAGTTGCGCAAACTGCCGCTAGTCAACTCAAACGCCCTGCGGATCTTTTTGCCAGATATGGAGGCGAAGAGTTTGCAGTGATTCTACCCAATACGGATACTAAAGGTGCGATCGCTGTTGTCGAATTAATCCAACAAGCTATTCATGATTTAAAAATTCCTCACGAGACCTCTAAAGTTAGTCCTAATGTGACAATTAGTTTAGGCATTGCCAGCACCATTCCCACTCAAGAGCAATCTCTTGAAGATTTCATCGCGATCGCCGATAAAAACCTCTATCAGGCAAAACAACAAGGACGCGATCGTTTTTATTGTTAAGCAAGCGCAAAGTGTTGTAAAAAAGTAGACTATATAGCGCTTTTCAAGCAAGCAAGGTACATTAGGTTTGTTTCCCCGCATTCGGCGGGGAAACAAACCTGTACTTCATTAGCCTGGTAAAGGCTATATTTGTTGCAATTTTAAAAGCCTGCTTGCATCTAAGCTGTTAAATTATGAGCTTTGCTTCAAAACTCAGGACTGCGATCGCCGTTAATCAGAGCATTTTATGTTTGGGACTTGACCCCAATCCTGAAGTGATGCCTGCCAAGTACAAGGCAAGATATGACTCGGAAATGAAGTCTGGAGCATATCCCGATCATGCAGTTACCTATCTGTGGGAATGGATGAACTTTATCATTCAGTCCACGGCTGATCTGGTCTGTGCCTATAAGCCAACTTTAGGATTTTATACAGCGTTAGGGGCGAGCGGATTAGAGCTATTAGCCAAAACTTTAGATGCGATTCCGCCTGAGATTCCGATTATTCTTGATGCGAAACATGCGGATCTCAATAGCAGCACAGTGATGGCGAAGACTGCCTTCGAGCAGTGGGGTGTCGATGCGATTACCTTAAGTCCCTATGTGGGGCAAGATTTGGCGGCAAGATTTTTGATGTATCCCGATAAAGCCATTTTTGTAAGTTGCTATTCATCGAATACAACTGCCCAAGCTTTTCAAGAATATCCCAATCCAGAGCAGCCTCTATATCTAAATGTGGTGCAAAATTGTCAAATATGGGCGGGAATGGATAATTTAGCCCTAGAGATTGGAGCTGCAAATCCTGAAGCTTTGGCAAAGGTGCGATCGCTGGCTCCTGAGCGCTTAATCTTAGCGAGAAGTATCTGGGCAAATAGTCAAGGCAATAGTCAGGGCAGTGGTCAGCGCATCGAAAATTTAGCAGCTATTCTTAATGCTGGACTAGATAACAGTGGTGGTGGCTTAATTTTGCCTGTCAATCAAGATGCTCTGGCAATTGGTGAACCCGCACAATTAGTGCGATCGCTACGGGATGAGGTCAATCAAGCGATCGCTTTGACTACGCATCAACGTCCTACTTGCGATCTCTGGGTGCCCAATGTTTGTTTGCTCGATCAAGCAGGACATCCCCATGCAAATCTGATCTTGCAGTTGTTTGATATTGGTTGCATTACCTTTGAGGAAACGGTGCAAGCCTCTGGTCAAGTTTTCCCCTATTACATCGATTTACGTCGTATTATCTCCAATCCTCAAGTATTTGATGCGGTGATTGGCACCTATGCGGAGATCTTGCGAAATCTGAAATTTGATCGCATTGCAGGGATTCCCTACGGCTCATTACCAACAGCTTCAGGGCTAGCATTGCGTTTAAATTTTCCATTAATTTTCCCACGCAAAGAGGTGAAAGCCTATGGAGCCAGACGCTTGATTGAAGGCAATTATGAAGCTGGTGAAACTATAGTTGTGGTTGATGATATTTTGATTTCAGGTAAGAGTGCGATCGAGGGGGCGCAAAAAATTGAAAGCTGCGGCCTAAAGGTCTGTGATATCGTCGTATTTGTCGATCATGAGTCAGGAGTATGCGATCGCATCCAACAAAGTGGATATTCACCCCATGCGGTGTTAAAAATCTCTGAAATAAATGAGACACTATACCAATCTGGGCGTATAACTGAGAAACAATATATTGCTTTATCGCATTCTTAGAGCGCTTTGCGCTCAAACTAAGGAAATATCAAAAGTACAAATTTGTTCTAGACAAATTTGTACTTACAATCTCACCCTTACAGGTTATTGATTAGAGTTACGCATGTTCAAAAGAATTAGTCTGTTCCTTGTTTCCGCGGCTATTGCTACGCTTGCGCCGATCGCCAATCCTGCACTTGCTGCTCAATCCTCTAAGCCTGCACCCGCCGAGCTAGAAAATATCGTATTCGCACTGGATAAAGCTGCCAGTAAGCAAGATCTTGAAACGGTGATGAAGTACTATGCTCCAACTTTTAATCATTCCGATGGGTTAACCCGCGATCTCTACAAGCAGACATTAAGCGATCTCTGGAAGCGTTACAAAAACATTACTTATCGCACTGAAATCTCCAAATGGGAAAAAAAAGGAGACTTGATTACTGCGGAGACAGTGACGATGGTGCAGGGAATGCGCGGGGCTGAGAACGATAACTTCAAGTTGGATGCCAAGTTGATTTCGTCGCAGACCTATAAAAATGTCAATGGACAGTTACAGGTTGTGTCGCAGCAAGTTTTGGCAGAACAGTCTTCATTGAGTACGGGTGATGCACCACCACCCGTTAAACTGAAAATGCCTGAACTAATTGGTGTAGGTCGGCAATATGTCCTTGATGCGATCGTCACTGAGCCACTCGGTACGAGTTTATTGTTAGGGGCAGCGATCGAGGAATCTGTCGAAGCGAAGAATTATTTAAATGAAAACATGATCAATCTGCGTCCATTGCGTGCGGGCGGACTATTCAAGATTGGTCAGGCTCCTTTTTCGTCAGGCGATCGCTGGATCTCTGTAGTGTTGGTACGTGAGTCGGGTATTACGATCGCTAGCCAGCGCTTGCGAGTTAGCAAAGATTTTACGGGCAATCAATATACTCCTCTGCCTGAGCCTGATACGACTCCTAGCCGTGTCCGTCCACGCCCTAACAACAATCAAACGCTCTAAATTTCAAAGAAAAGGCGGCGCAATGCGCCGCTTTTTTTGGCGTTAATATACTTGACACACCAAGCCTAATTTTTTGGGTTTTTTATATTTATGGAGATGTTTTCTCTTGCTCGGTGATCGCTCCGTCTACGGCTGTTTTTGTAGCCTCTATTTTTATGTCAGCATACAAAACAACCTCTTTTATAACGAGTTTTTGAATAGCGGAGATAAAAGTTTCCATTATTGCGTAATTCGGTTGGTTGTTTTGTATTGGGAGTTTCATTGTAAAATTTAAACTTTGAGAACTCCTTAATTTTTTACCAAAATCAAATTTCCCAGATATTGATTTTTCCATTGATGTTGTAAAACTGACGGGATGACAAAAATAGTTAAAATGCAGACAGAATAAGCCTCATAGCTCTCTCACCGCGTTGATAATACTTCCG
>JBJTVM010000226.1:0-15420 GCA_046081205.1 Pseudanabaena sp.
CCGCCCATCCTTGCCTATTTAGCACTACCAAAAAATTACATAAAATCACGCGGATCGGTGATATGTCCTGTCAAAGCAGAGGCAGCGGCCGTATAGGGAGAAGCAAGATAAATCTGGGCCTGTTTATTACCCATCCGTCCAGGGAAATTGCGGTTTGTGGTCGAGACACAAACTTCTGCCTCATTAACTCGTCCAAAAGTATCTTGTGGTCCACCTAAGCAACCTGCACAGGAGGGAGAAGCAGGTTCAATACAACCTGCTTGCAAGAAGATTTCTGAGAGAGTTAAACCATCAATCTTCAAGCTAAATAAATCGTTGTAAACCTTTTGTGTAGCTGGCACGAGATAGGTAGGAACCTTGACCTGTTGACCTTTAATCAATTGAGCTGCATGATAAAAGTCTTCAGTTTTACCACCAGTGCAAGAGCCAATATAGACGCGATCAATCTTCACGTCTTGGACTTCACGCACAAGGGCGCGGTTGTCGGGGGAGTGGGGCTTGGCGACAACAGGCTCGAGCTTAGAGACATCGTAATGCTTGACGTAGTAGTACTCAGCATCGGCATCTGCATAGAGCGCCTCAAAAGGCTTATCAGTGCGCGATCGCACATAGTCAAAAGTAGTTTGGTCTGGGGTGATCGTGGCATTTTTGCCACCAGCTTCGATCGCCATATTGCAGATGGTCATCCGTTCTTCCATCGTCATTTTGGCGATCGCCTCTCCTTCAATTTGCAATGCTCGATAGGTTGCGCCATTTACGCCGATATCACCAATAACTTGCAAGATCAAATCTTTAGCCAAGAGATAAGGAGGCATTTCACCATCAAAGACAAACTTCATCGAAGCAGGAATTTTGAGCAAGAGTTTGCCCGTACCCATGACAAAAGCGGCATCAGTATTGCCGATCCCTGTCGCAAATTGCCCAAATGCTCCTGCATTGCAAGTATGGGAATCCGTACCAAATAACACTTCTCCTGGACGGGTGTGACCTTCTTGTGCCAAAGCAATATGGCAAACACCTTTGTAATCAGGATTAGCTTTAAAGTCGGAAAGGTCAGTGATGTCGTAAAAGTATTTAATGTCTTGCTCTTTGGCAAATTCTCTCAAAATATCAATATTGCGGTTAGCTCTGGCATCTTTGGTAAAAATGTAATGGTCAGGAATTAATACTAATTTTTCCTTATCCCAAACTTTTGCATCTTGACCAAACTCACGCTTAAACACACCGATTGTGCCAGGGCCACAGACATCATGGGTCATTAGCAGGTCAGCATTCACCCAAATATTTTCGCCTGGACTAACGCGACTTTTGCCCGACGCTTTTGCCAAAATCTTTTCGGTGAGTGTCATTCCCATAATTGTGATGTCCTTGCGTAGATGTCTATTCCTACTTGTGCTGTAAATTACATTATAGTCTGAGATCGGAATTTGGAGTTAGGACTATGATTAAAAGACAGCAAACTCCTCTCGATGATTTTTATGATCGCATTCGCGATATCCTCACTTCTACCAAAACAGGAATCGCCCGAACCGTCAACACTGCTCAAGTTTTAATGCGATCGCCCAAAATGCGATCGCCCAAAATATGACGCTCAAAGGTTTAGGCGATCGCTATTGAGTTATTTCTTTTAAGGATTTAAAAACGACTCTACGACTTTGACATTCTCAGGGCTGCCGATAATTAATGGTGTGCGGCTGTGTAATTTTTGGGGAATCACATCAAGAATTTCTTCGGTTCCTGTAGTCGCCCGACCACCTGCTTGCTCAATTAAAAATGCTAGAGGAGCAGATTCGTAAAGCAAACGCAACTTGCCATCTGCATGTCCAACTGTACCGGGATAGAGAAACACCCCACCTTGAAAAAGAATACGATGAATATCCGCAACTAAAGCCCCTGAATAGCGTGCTGTATTTCCTTCTTGGCGATGGATATAGCGTACATACTCGCGCATTGGTTCTTCCCATTGCCAGAAGTTTCCTTCATTAACACTATAAATAGAACCTTTAGCGGGAATATGGATATTCTCTTGAAAGAGAATAAATTCACCAATACTAGGATCGAGGGTGAAGGCGTGAACGCCGCTCCCTAGGGAATAAACCAGCATAGTACTTGTGCCATAGAGAATATAGCCTGCACCAATTTGTTTACGCCCCGATTGTAATAAATCCAGAGCTTCTCCAGATTCATCATTCCCTTCTTGTTGCCGAATCGAGAAGATAGAACCGATCGCTAAATTTACGTCAATGTTGCTAGAACCATCAATGGGATCATAGAGTAGAGTGTAGCGACCAATGGGACAGTTTTCAGGAATATAATAGGGCTGCTCCATTTCTTCCGAAGCGAGCCGACAGACTAACCCGCTCTGCTCGAAGGCGCGGAGAAAAACACGATTAGCATAGCGATCCATATTTTTGACCGCTTCACCCTGAACATTGACTTCGCCTGTGACCCCAAGCACATTTTCTACTAGACCTGCTCGACTGAGGTGGCGAGAGATCGTTTTGCCTGCTAAGCCGATGCGTCCCATAAATGCACTCAGATCATAGGCTTCAGCCGAGAATGTCCCGAACTGAGAAAGAACATGCTGAGAAAGAGTCATAAAGTCTCGTCCAAGGACGATCTCATCGGCGGGATTGAGTCTGGTAGAATCAGTCATAGGTGCGATTACCTTAAATTCTTCTTCTCTATTATCTGTCTAAATTTATAGCATTGTGCCAACTTAAGAATAATTATGAGCATCTGCCCTAGTTGTAAATCTGTAAACCCCGATGGTTATCAATTTTGCCAATTCTGCGGCACTAAAATCACTGTGGAAATTGCTACAGATCCCTCTTTAAATATTCTTGGAGATGAGGCGCTACAACCTTCTTCACTCCCAAAAAGGCCGTTGAATTTAGAGTCTGTGCTAGAAAAAATCAAAACTCAGGTAGAGGACTTGGCATCTTCTCAAGTAGTGAGCGATACAGAGAAATTCCCAGATGAGTTTAGCCTAGAAGAATTGCCATTAGAATCTAATTTAGAAGACTTCGCTGATGCTGATGCAGCAATAACGGCGGTTGTATCTTCCACAATGTATTTACAGGCTTTAACCTACGCGGGCAAAACTGACGTGGGAAGGCAACGCGATCGCAATGAGGATGATTTTGTCACCATTATGCAAACTCGTAGCATTAACGGCAAAAGCCAGATCAGCGATCGCAGTCATCATGGGTTATTTGTGTTGTGTGATGGCATGGGCGGACATGATGGGGGCGAAATTGCAAGTGCGATCGCCATTAATTCTATTACAGAGCAGTTTCGTCCATTTTGGATTGATACCTTACCAGGACAAAAGAAAATTAATGAAATTATCTGCAAGGCAAATCAGGATATTTTTGCTAAGAATGAAAGTGAGCAGAGGCAATCACTGGGGCGAATGGGAACAACTCTGGTTGTTTTAGCAATTCACGATCTCCATGTTCTCATTGCTCATGTTGGCGATAGTCGTATTTACAAAGTTACAAATTTTCATCAAGAACTAAAATTAGAACCAAAGTTAGAGCAAATTACTCGCGATCATGAGGTTCTCAATCAATTAATCGATCTTGGTATGGAGATTGAAGTCGCAAGATCTAGACCTGATGCTCATCAACTTACGCAAGCACTAGGACCAAATCCTAGCGATCGCCTAGAACCTGCCATTGAGTTTTTGGCATTAACTGAACCTACTTTGTTTTTATTATGTTCCGATGGTTTGTGTGATAACGATGTGATTGAGGATAATTGGCGATCGCATTTACTACCAATTTTAACTAAAGAGACCGATTTGCAAACAGGTTTAGATAATCTCATTGAGTTGGGAAACAACGTCAATGGTCATGACAATCTAACTGCAATTCTAGTTTTGTGTGAGCCTGTGTAGATAATGAAAGGGCCGTGCACGCCCCTTTCACTTAATAAACTTTAAATGTCTCTCTACGCGAGCTTCAATCACAATATTTGCTTGATTGTATTGCTGATATTTCTTGATTAAATTGAGATCTGGCCATTCCCAAATATACAATGTCTTAGCAAAGTACGGAGAAATGTAGGGTTGCAAGGCAATAAAAAATGAGTCTCTAAAAATTAATGCTTTTGGTGCATTGGTGCGACAATCCGTAAAAAAGGTAGCCTTCATCTGATCTTCAGGGTGCTTCTCGACAATCTGTTTGTCACAGATGGGTAATGGTTTGCGTAACTCAGGAACCATTTCTCTGAGGAAGTAAGAAATATTCAACATATTGGCAATATCTCCTGAGCTATACTCAGTCAACCTAAAATCCTGCCAAGAGTAATTTACAGGAGTAAGATTTGGATAAAACTTTTGGATTGCTCGGAGAATTTCATACTGGGCGATCGCCGCGCCAAAGTCGTTCCAGTGGGTATCAGTTTTATAAAATAATAGTTGTCCTTGTTGCTTAGCTCTGAGCAACGCAGGTCTCAAATCTAGAACTGGTACTTCTGAGTTTTTCATGTAATCTACCAGTTGATCGAGGCGAGTTTGTTTGCCGACTTGACGAATATGTTTAGGCATATACTCTGGATAGATAGAGTATTTGTCAGGAATTACTATAAAAAGATAGGGAATACCCTGTTGCTTTAACCATGCGTGTTTTTCTTCTAGTCCAACTTTCCAGCTTCTAAGTTCCTCTACTGTCAATGGATCATTTCTTCGGTGATCTTCAAGACTATTACCCTCCTCAGGATTAACGTAAAACAACCAATCCTCAAGCCCAATCAGCACTTTAGGATTAGAGGAACTTTTCAAGAGGATGCTATAGAGGGAATAAACCTGAGTTAGTTGATCGCGTAAACCAAAATGGTCATTAAAGAATAATTCAAACTGTGATGGAAATTCGGTTAATGCTTTTGGACTCCATTCTAATTTAGGAAAATCCGCAAGTCTACGTTTTTCTGTAACCGATTCTTTACGATTATGGGTTAAAACCAAAGGTAAAAACAGTCCAATGATAAAAGTTGCAATCAGTAGATTGTCAAATGTTCGAGATACTTTGCCTGTGTAATGTTCTGTCTGCATAGAGCAAGCAATTTGTCTAGAGATTTGTAAATTAAAAGAGGATTTGGAGACCAAATCCCTACATATTTGTAAAAGTAGGGGCTTGGTCTCCAAGCCGCAATCTCAGCGTTCCACGCAAAATCTATTAAAAGCGATAATAGATAAATGGATTATAAGTTCCTGCGGCTAAACTGGCACTGGAAAGTAGAAATAGACTCAATAAGAGAGAATAATACCCACCGTACAGAATAGGCTGAAGTTGGCTAAATTGAGGAGAAATAATTTTAGTTTGTAATTGTTTTGCAACCCAAATAGCTATTGGTGTAGCCAATATACAGCCGATAATTAAATTGAAGAGCGTTTTTAGATCAAAATAGAGTGATGTAAAGTATTGGACTCCATCGGCATTAGTAACGCCAATCATACTTCCTAAGTATTGGATTGCTTGGCTTACTGATTCTGAACGAAAGAATACCCATCCAATCATGACTAGTAATAACGTGTACAAATGTCTAAGTGGCTGCCATAAGCGATCGAGATATTTATGCCATCCCATTCTCTCAATTACCAAATAGGCTCCATGTAAAGCGCCCCAAATGACAAAGTTCCAACTTGCGCCATGCCATAACCCACATAGTAGAAAAACTATCCACAAATTGAAATATGTCTGTATTGCATTGCCACGATTGCCCCCCAGAGGAATATATAGATAATCACGAAACCAAGTTGAGAGGGAAATATGCCATCTGCGCCAAAAGTCTCGCATGGATTGAGCCACATATGGGTAATTAAAATTCTCTAGAAATTCAAACCCAAAAAGTCGCCCTAGTCCGATCGCCATGTCGGAATATCCTGAGAAGTCAAAATAAACCTGTAATGTGTAGCAGACAATCCCTAACCAAGCCATACCTGTTGTAACTTCACTGACTGGGACAGCAAAGATCTTGTCAGCGACTTCCCCTAATGGATTGGCAAGCATCGTCTTTTTAGCTAACCCAAAAATAAATCTCTGGATTCCCGCCGAAAACTGTGATCTAGTAACAGTTCGCGACACAATCTGCTTAGCAACATCATGGTAACGGACAATCGGTCCCGCAATGAGTTGGGGAAATAAGATCACATATAGTCCACAATTAATCGGGTTTAACTGCACATCGGTTTCTTGACGATAAACATCAATCACGTAGGACATCGCTTGAAACGTAAAAAAGGAAATACCAATTGGTAGTGGAACTTGAGAGTAGGCGATCGCTGGAATTGAAATATTTTGTAGAACTAAGTTGAGATTGTTAATAAAAAAATTGGCATACTTAAAATAGAATAATAATCCTAAATTAATCACAATTGAGCTAAAAAGAATTTGCCTTTCGTTAAGGAATGTGAGTAGTTTTTGGCGTTGAAAATGTAGTAATAGCCCTGCTACATAGTTCAGCAATATAGAAGCAACCATGAGAAATACATAAACTGGTTCTCCCCATGCATAAAAGATTAAGCTCATGATCAACAGAAAAATATTCCGTAGATACAATAACTTTGAGCTAATCAGGAAATATCCTGCTAAGGTGAGTGGTAAAAATAGAAATAGAAACAGAGCCGATGCAAAAATCATGTTTCGCGATCATCATGCTCTTGCTCTTGGTTATCTAGTTGCGGATATGCTTCAACTACTACTTCTTGTGATTCTAGAGAATCAGGCAAACCTAAAGACAACTCCAACTGATCACTTGATGGCTCATTAAGTTCTTCTAATGCTTCATGCTGATCATTGACAGAGTTCTCTAATATAACGTCAGAAGTAGCTGTCTGAGGGTTATCGGCAGTATCAAGAAGAGCATTTTCATTTTGAGGTATATCAGTTTCTACTACGGTGTGATCGCTGATTTCTTCATTTTGTGACTTATTTGCAGCAGTTCTGATTTTGCTAGTAACTTCGATAGTCCGTTCGGCAATTACCGCAAGACTCTCAGGAGAAACATCTTCTGTTGTTGATTTTGTGGTTTCTTGAGCGGCGATCGCATCAAGAGCTTCTTCAGCAGATTTATCCATTTCTAAAGCTAAGGATTCAGAACTATTTGATGTAACTACTTCTACAGTGGGCTCATCAAAAAGACTGACCAGATCAGGTAGCTCTTCACGCACCATCCTAATTGGTAAATTGGCAATCAATGCGGTCATCCGTTTATCAGACTCTAGGCGAATGTCTAATGTATTTTCATCAAGCTCCACATATTTAGAAACTACACGCATAATCTCATGGCGCATATTTTCAAATACCTGTGGCTCGATCGCAGCACGATCATGGGCAAGGATAAATTTCAAACGCTGCTTGACTTTTGCCCCGCTAGGGACGTTACTTCTTTGAAATAGGCGATCGAGCAGTGTTGAAATCATCTCAAACCTCAGGAGTTCCCACTAATCCAGCTTGACAGGCGTGCAAAAAATCCTTTGGGAGGAGCTTCGAGCTGTAAAAACTCAATATTTTTGCCCTCAAGGCGTTTTGCCACATTTTCATAGGCTGTGCCAGCCAGCGATTGTTTATCTGACAACACCAATGGTTCCCCTTTATTTGTAGAAACGATCACCTGTTCGTCATCAGGAATTACGCCAATTAATTTAACAGACAAAATATCTAGCACATCTTCGACACTCATCATGTCGTTGTTTTTTACCATCGTTTGGCGAATACGGTTCAAAATTAATTTAATATCCGTGATTCGATTTGCTTCGAGTAACCCCACCACACGATCGGCATCCCGTACCGCTGAAATTTCGGGAGTTGTTACCACGATCGCCTCTTTTGCCCCAGCGATCGCATTTTGAAATCCCGATTCAATACCAGCAGGACAGTCAATTAGCACATAATCAAAATATCGGCCCAAAACTTCAACTAACGCCTTCATGTGGGCAGCCGTAATTGCTGTTTTATTGCGCGTTTGGGGAGCTGCCAATAAAGATAAATTGGGCTGACGCTTATCTTTGACTAGGGCTTGGTCGAGTTTACATTCTCGCGCAATCACTTCTAAAGCTGTGTATACAATGCGATTTTCTAATCCCAATAAAAGATCGAGATTGCGTAAGCCAAAGTCAGCATCCACCAAAACCACTTTGCGTCCTAGTTTGGCGAGCGCCATGCCGAGATTTGCTGAAGATGTGGTCTTGCCGACACCACCTTTACCAGAGGTAACAACGATAATGCGACTCATGTTTACGAATTACTGATTTGCGAGGGATAGTTTAGCGAAGAGTGATTGAATGCTGAAAAATCAACAACTTGGACAATTTTAATCGCAGGTGTACCTTGAGTACTTACAAATGCGACTTCTGGACAGAAAGAAGTACTCGGACTCTCAACTCGGGCGATAAAACTCGCAATCCTGACTTGGGTTGCATGGAGGTGTAAAGCCATAACAACTGCTTGAGCATTGCCTTTAGCACCTGCATGAGCCATACCTTTGAGCTTGCCGCACACGATAATATCACCTTCGGAAATTATTTCTGCACCAGCATTGACATCACCGAAGACAATAATACTGCCAGAGTGCCGAATTTCTGTACCAGATCTTACGGTCATCTTAATGTATAGCGGATCATCCGTCGGTGCGTTAGGAATTGGGTTAAATCCTAGCAACTCGCGAAAGATAGTCCCTTGCTCTACGCAGAAGCCCATGCTAGCAGCATTAACTGCTGTTTGACGGCGATTGGTGACTATACAATGTAGCATCAGTTCATAATTTTGCAATGCCTCAGATATTTCTTGGAGTTGGCGCGTGTCCAATAGGCGATCGCCTGCTTGCAAATATACTTGTGTACGGGGCTTCCAGTCATGACCACTCGCCGCCATGCGTTGCTCTAACTGAGAAAGGATTTCTTCCCAAGTCAAGGTCAGCAATGAAGTCTCAGAATTATTGAATTGATTGCTCTCCAAGCCAATTGGAGGAATTTCACCATTGCCATTTGATTTATTGAGTGGCAACTTGATCTTTTTGTCAGTTGGTAACAACAGATTCAACTTGCCATCAAGGGTCTTAAACCGAACTTGCGAGATTTCAGGATCGGGGTCTGTATCGGGCTGAGATTTTTTGATAAGCGAAGCCGGAATTGGCTTCAGTTCACCACCCTCAACATCTGCGATCGTCAGAGGAGCGGGAATATCCCCAGCATACTCCTCATTCTGATCAGCCACGACAATAACTTCAGGCATCTCCGCAGATGACAAATCCCCTGCACCCGACTGTAGCATTGTAGGAGGCAGAGGATTAGATTTCACGGCAATATTACGCTGGTTGGCATTCATGAAGCTTGTTTCAAATTTAGTGCTATGCAAGTTACCTACATTTAAATAAACGCAAGCCCTACGCTTAGCATAGGGCTTGCATTTATCCACACTTAAGCTGATGGCAGCAACTGAAGATTGTTTTCAGAGCCGCTCAGAGCTTCTTGTTCGATCACTTTGACCTTACCATCATCATCGACATCTACTTGCACCGATGCACCTTCACGGACTTTACCCGTCAAGATCTCTTCAGCAAGCGAATCTTCGAGTAAGCGCATGATTGCCCGACGTAATGGACGCGCACCGTAACTGGGGTTATAGCCTTCTTGGACAAGCAAATCCTTAAAGCGCTCTGTCACGGACAAGACAATATTCTTATCGAGCATCCGCCTGAAGAACTCGTTGAGCATGAGATCGGCGATTTCCTTGACTTCGGGCTTGGTCAATTGACGGAAGACGATGATTTCATCAAGACGGTTCAGGAACTCTGGACGGAAGTATTGCTTCAGTTCTTCGTTGACTAAGGAGCGAATGCGGGTATAGAGCGCATCCTCTTGGCTAGCAGCGAAGTCAAAGCCGAGTCCACCACCACCCTTTTCAATGACCTTAGAACCAACGTTGGAGGTCATGATCAGTAGGGTGTTCTTGAAGTCAACGGTGCGCCCCTTAGAGTCAGTCAAGCGACCATCTTCAAGGACTTGCAATAGCAAGTTGAAGACATCGGGGTGAGCTTTTTCGATTTCGTCAAATAGTACGACGGTGTAGGGCCGACGACGGACGGCTTCGGTAAGCTGACCACCTTCGTTGTAGCCAACATAGCCAGGAGGTGAACCGATCAGCTTGGATACGGTGTGACGCTCCATGTATTCAGACATATCGAGGCGAATCATCGCTTCTTCAGAACCGAAGAAGTATGAAGCAAGTGCCTTGGTAAGCTCAGTCTTCCCAACACCCGTAGGTCCAGAGAAGATAAAGCTCGCGATCGGACGGTTAGGACTCTTCAGACCGACACGGGCGCGACGGATCGCGCGGGAAATTGCCTTAACCGCTTCATCCTGCCCGATTACGCGGCTATGCAGAGTTTCTTCCATCTGCATCAGCTTGACGGACTCGGATTCGGTGATCTTGAGGACAGGTACACCAGTCCAAGAACTGACGATGTAGGCGATGTCCTCTTCGGTAACACGAATCTCAGGAGCGTCTTCGGCGGGAGTTTCAGCCTTTTTAGTTTGGCTAAGAGCACGAATTTGTTGCTTGAGGTCGATTTCCTTATCACGCAATTCCGCAGCTTTATCAAAGTCTTGCTTGCGAACGGCATCATCCTTATCTTTGAGGGTTTGACGCAATTCTTTATCGAGTTCTTTGGCGGCAGGAGGCAACTGCGAGTTAATCAAGCGCACGCGAGAGCCAGCTTCGTCGATCAAGTCGATCGCCTTGTCTGGCAAGAAGCGATCGCTAATATAGCGATCGGACAGTCTCGCGGCGGCAACGATGGCTTCATCATCGATCTTCAGCTTATGGTGTTCTTCGTAACGCTGACGCAAACCGATCAAGATTTCGATGGTTTCTTCAACGCTAGGCTCACCAACCATTACAGGCTGGAAGCGACGCTCTAGGGCGGCATCGCGCTCAATGTGCTTGCGGTATTCATCAAGAGTAGTTGCACCGATGCACTGCAATTCGCCACGGGCAAGAGCAGGCTTCAAGATATTCGCAGCATCGATCGCGCCTTCGGCAGCACCAGCACCAATCAAGGTATGGACTTCATCAATGACCAAGATCACATTGCCTGCTGTGCGGATTTCTTCCATGATTTTCTTGAGGCGCTCCTCAAATTCACCACGGTATTTTGTACCCGCTACGAGCAAGCCGATATCGAGGGTGACAACCCGCTTTTCTTGCAAAATGTCGGGGATGTCACTGTTAGAGATGCGCTGAGCTAAACCTTCGGCGATCGCGGTTTTACCTACACCTGGTTCACCGATCAAAACAGGGTTGTTTTTGGTGCGGCGACCGAGGATTTGAATTACTCGTTCAATTTCTTTTTCACGACCCACCACAGGATCGAGTTTGCCATCTTGGGCTAGCTGAGTCAGATTCGAGCCAAATTCGTCCAAGGTAGGCGTTTTGGTGCGTCCCGATGAGCCGCCACCTGCGGATACTTCGGCAGTCTCACCGAGCATTCTGATTACTTGGGTACGAACCTTGGAGAGATCCACGCCAAGATTTTCTAAAACTCTAGCGGCGACACCTTCGCCTTCGCGAATTAGTCCTAGCAATAAATGCTCAGTACCAATATAGTTGTGTCCCAACTGGCGGGCTTCTTCTAACGACAACTCTAGGACTCTTTTGGCGCGGGGCGTGAAAGGTATTTCAACTGCGACAAAACCAGAGCCGCGTCCGATGATTTTCTCAACCTCGATGCGGGCATCTTTGAGGTTTACACCCATGGACTTAAGTACTTTGGCGGCAACGCCAGTTCCTTCTCCGATTAGACCCAATAGGATTTGCTCTGTGCCGACAAAGTTATGACCGAGGCGGCGAGCTTCCTCTTGAGCCAGCATGATGACTTTAATTGCTTTTTCTGTAAAGCGTTCAAACATGGCGTTTCCCCATACTTTGCTGCGTTCTGGTTAAAGTTAATACTAGCACAGCATTAGCAGCATTCTGTGTGTACGGGTTTCACTCCTTTTTACCCAAATTGTGAAGATCTCTCTTAGGGATTATGTTGGCTTTTATAGGGCGTTTTAACTCAATATTTTTAGCTTTTTGTTGTCTTTGCAACCGATTAAAGGGACTATTTGCTGTAGCAAGATATCGACGCATGAAAAGAATGTGATTTCCGTCTAAATTTATGAGACTGGCATCAGATTTATGAAATTAACAACTCTTACATCACTTTTCAAGACTGTTTTGCAAGCCTATAAAACCATTCTTATTCCTGAAGTATGGATTAGCAATCATCAAGCTTAGCTATTCCCATTTTGCAAGGCGATTTCGCTATGGTTGATTGAAACAAATACAAGCCTAGCTCTTCCTGATTTACCGATAACTGAGTCAATTTCTACGACAGTAAAAAAACATTAAATAGACAAGCAGTAATGTGAATCAACAACTTATCAATAAGCAATGATGATTTAAATAACTTAGAAAAGAAACCTCTTTTATTCTTTGATATTTTAAATGACATGAGAGAAGAAAACACAAAATTCGGTGTAGCCTCAATCAAAAAATACACAGTAATTAATGTTTACGATTGTGTAAATGTAAATGTATTTGCCCGTTTGATTAGACATATGGGATTGAATTGCATTGAATTAGTTTACAGTGAAAATTTATTAGCAATCTTAACACAGTATTTACCAGACATTATTCTTCTCGACCAGTTTCATCCTAATGATCTTGAAATTTGTCGCCAGTTAAAAATCAATGAAAGACAAGAAATATCCCTGTGATCGTAATTACAGCATTTGAAGAAGAAATAACTGAATCTATCGCAATGGGAGCAGGTGCAGATTCATGCTTAGTTGCACCTGTGAGAGTAGAAAAATTTATAGAAACTATTCGATCTTTTTTGAATGAATAGGCGATCGCTTTGCTTTTATGTTTAATGAATAGGCGATAATGAAAGCAATTAGTTTAGTTAGTTATAACCTTCATACAATTTGAGTGAGACGGAACAAAAAATCTGGAAAACATTCGCTGTTTGATGGTGAAATGCTGATTGAGCTAGATGACCGCTTTGATTATGGCGAAGATCGCTGGTCTGGGATCGGTTTTCTCGGTCTTGGAATAGCGGTAGTAGTCTGGACAGAACGTAAAAACAACATCATCCGAATCATTTCTGCGAGAAGAGCTAACCGTCATGAACAGAGAAAATTTGAACAGTACCTCTCGTACTAATTGGGCAGCATTGAAGGCAATGTCAGATGAGGATATTGACTATTCAGATATTCCGCCGCTAACAGATGAATTTTTTGAACGTGCAACCTTACGAATTCCCGTAGATCAAGCTCAAAACTTAGTTCAACTAGATCCTGACGTAAAACAATGGTTTCAGAATCAAGGAGATCAGTATAAAACTCTGATTAACAGCGTGTTACGCCAATATATAGAAAACAATAAACCTCAACAGTCTGCATAAAGTTGTTTCGGATAATTTGAATGATAGGCGATCGCCTGATGTTGATTTTTGGTGAATAGGCGATCGCATCAAGACTTAGCTCTAACTACAAGATATTGAGAAACAAACCTTTTTGTTGCCATAGCATCCATGATCCGCCGATCGCCATAAACCCAAGAACTATTTGGCGGAACAGTTGGGGACTTAAGCGACTAAGGAGATATTTGCCAATGAGATTTGCAGGTACTGCGGCTAAGCCAATTGCTAATCCTGAGACAATTTGCTCCTTGGATATAGCTGCTAACGCTCCATAAGTAATGATTTTCACAATATGGATAATCGTCATGTGAGTTGCTTTGGTTGCGATCATTTTCTCTTTGACTAAGCCATAGCCCAGATAAAAAGGATTTAAAACAGGCCCCGTTGTGCCAACTAAACCCGATACATAAGCTTTGAGAAAACCCGCAGGCATAATATGCCAAGCCTGAAGTTGAAATTTGGGTTTTACTTCTTGAGGAATTAAATCTGATTTTTCGAGAGAGCTTAATTCACCTAGTTGATTGATCTCCACAAGTTTTTCGAGTTCTTCTAACTCCTTGCAATCATCGACCAGTTTGCTCTGTTTTGCCTGATCCTTGGTGATGGTTTTCTTAGGGCTTTTTTCTAGTTCAAATAAAACTGCACTCACGATTAGAAAAATTGCAATCACGATTTGTAACCAATCGAGATGAATTTGGGTAAAGGTATAGGCTCCCAAAATTGCACCTGCGATCGCCCCAGGAGCATACCAAGCTGTCAATACCCAATCAATATCCCGCCAAAACAGTAAAACTCGATGGGCATTGCCAAAAAACATGCCGATTGTGATTACAGGTGGAACGGCATTGGCTCCCATGAGGAGGTTAACTAAGGGAATTAAAATGAATGGACTGCCGCCACCTGCCAAAGTGCTAACAATCCAAGCAAAAAAGCTAACCACGCTGAGATATACAATTGGCATGAGTTCTGACATCGATTGATAATCTGTTTGTATCAAGCTATTTATAATAATTCACGAAAGTGTGACAACACTTTTGTGAATTAAAAACTAAATCTAGTAAGGGTTTTCAAGTTAAGAAATGTCGTAGCCATTTCTTAACTTGGTATAAAAAGAGAACCCAGTAAAAGTTTTAAAAACAAAAAATGGCTATGCCATTTTTTGTTTTGATATTACGGCGCGTTGTGCCATACCTCCCAATTAAATATTTAGATAATTACAACACATGAGCCTATCGACCCGAATCTATCTAAGTGAGATTGATCAAAATTTCTTATCTCAGCTACGGGAGATCGATTGTGTATGTCTTGGAAATTTCTGGAGTTTAGAAGCCTATCAACGCGAAATTGACAGCCCTAGCAGTCTTGTATTGGGATTAACCACTGAAAATCATGAATTACTAGGTTTTGGCTGTTTGTGGTCAATTCTTGAAGAGGCGCATATTACGGTATTAGCTGTGCGTCCTGAATTTCAGGGTCAAGGTTTTGGTAAGTCACTAGTTTGGGGCTTGCTAAAAAAAGCCCGCGATCGCCAATTAGAATGGGCAACCCTCGAAGTCCGCGAATCTAATCATGTCGCGATCGCTCTATACAAAAGTTTTGGTTTTAAGGAAATTGGTCGAAGACCAAAATATTATGAAATGACTGGTGAAGATGCCTTGATGTTGTGGTGCAAAGGCATACATACAAAAGAGTTTGGATTACTACTAGATCAGTGGCATGAGTCTATATCTTTGCAGTTATTAGCCAAAGGCTGGAATTTATAAAATGATAAATTAGTGGTGCTGTGCTTTGCACAGTACCACTAATTTTCTTGGCCTAAATTTGTGGCAAAGCCGCACTACCACAAATCAGCAATTCTCATTATTAAAATCGGTTTTTTGAAAGCCCGCCGTTGGCGGGCTTTCAAAAAACCGATTTTGGTGTTTCCAGCGCCTGCGGCGCTGGAAACAC
>JBJTVM010000227.1:0-3839 GCA_046081205.1 Pseudanabaena sp.
CTGATGCCGAAATATCTGAGACAGTACAAACTAAATTACATAATGATTTGTGGAATTTAAAATCAAATCTCCATGATCAACCTGTTAGTACAATCCTAATTTTAAAAACTGCTAAACACCTAATTAGTGAGATCACAATCAGCGATCGCGAACAGCCAACAGAGTTGTTTAATATCTTACTGCACCATACAAATCCGATTAATTTAGTGATGCTACTTGTAAAGCTGCTATTGCTAAATGAATCTATTCGTCCATTCCTTGAACTCAGAGTAGCTTCAATAATTAAATACTACAGTCAATATAGTGAGTCTAAATGCAAATCAGTCATTGCATTTATCGATATTCTAAATATTGCTCTTGCAATTTATGCTGGTGAAACTCGCTATAACCTTGTACGCATGACTCCTTATGAATTGTCAAATTCACCAGAAATTGATAGTCAATCAGATAACAGTCAATCAGATTTACATATTTCTAGTTTTGATACTAAAGAATATCGAATTTTTTCTCAGATTCGCAGATTCTGATGCGCCGCACTTCACGCAGTGCGAACGCACAAAATGGTAAAAATCGCTCTGCGATTTTTACCATTTTGTGCGTTCGCCGAATTGACGTTAAAAAACTCGCTTACGCATCTCTTCTGCAATAAACGCACTTGCCCTCGCTGTAATTGCCATCTCGGTTAAAGTGGGGCTTTGCCAACCTGATGAAGCCCAACAAGCTCCATCAGTGACAAAAAGATTTGGGGATTCCCAAACTTGATTATGGGAATTGACTACGGAGTTTGTTGGTGATGTTCCCATTCTTGCGCCACCGACTTCATGGATATAGTAGCCAGGGGGAGCTGAAAAAGCCATAGTTTCTTCCATCTGACTGACAAAATCCGCAAAGATAGGCACATGAAATATGTCAGTTAACTTCATATTCTTTCCGCCTGCAAGTTTAATGATTTCATCAATCTGTCGGTGCATATGGTCTAGCATTAAATGCTCATTCTCTGACCAAGCACATTCGATATGCGGTACAGGAATACCCCATGCATCAACGACATCATTACTCAATTGAATTTGATTGCTATAGCGAGGTAGAACTTCTCCATGTGCGATCAAAAAGCCAATGGAACCAGATCCTACTTTACGGACAATGCTTGGTAGATCAAAGCGCTGCACACCTCCCCAAATACCGTAACCTCGTAAAAACTTCTCTTGTTGTGATTCTAAATTGCAAAAACAAGGAATAAAAAAGCTGTCACATCCTGAAAGATCGAAGGTTTTAGGTTGTTTGATATTCGGTAAAAAAAAGAAAGTAGAAGTGGATACATGATCCATCAGATAATGCCCTAGCATTCCCGATGGATTGGTTAATCCTGATTGTTGATACTGCTCTGTGGAGTGTAAGAGAATTCGTACTGATTCAATAGTGGAAGCACACAAGACGATAGTACGCGCAAATACCTCATGGGTGTTTTTGCTATTACGATCGCGATATGCAACACCGCGAGCCTTGCGCGTATCTGGATCAAAAATCACATGACTAACTACTGCATCCGATCGCAAAGTTACATTACCCGTGGCGATCGCTGCCTTGAGTGAAGAACCTAGACTAGAGTATATCGGCCAAGGTTGTTCTGGGGTGGGATGGTGCAGACCAAAGCCCCGTGAAGGGATTAGGCAACGATCTGACCAATGCTTTTCTAAAACTTGCTTTAAGTGCAGTTCAGCAGGAGTAAGAGGCAAAGTCGGCTGGTATTCACCATCAGGCAGTTGGGCTAGTCCTTCTTGACTACCACGCACTTGAAAAAACTGCTCCAATTTGCTGTAGTAAGGTGCGAGATCGCCATAGGCGATCGGCCAGTCTTGTTCATGTCCATCGCGGCTGGCTGCTTTAAATTCATAATCCGATAGACGTAGGGTGATGCCACCCCAAGTTAGGCTTTTGCCGCCCACCTGTCGCCCACGAATCCAATAAAAGGGCTGATCGTCTGGTGTGGTGTAGGGATTATCCTTTTCATCGATGAATAAGTCAGGGTTTGCCTTCCAGTAACCAGGGTGCATCGATTGGTAAGACTGTCGTTTAGAAATAGCAAGGTTATAAAATCGTTTTGCCATATCCCTAACTTGATGCCCTAGATCTGCCTTTGCATCGGGAGTACGACCTGCTTCTAAGACAAGGACTTTGAGTCCGCGTTCGCTCAATTCCTTAGCCGCAACTCCGCCATTGGCTCCAGAACCAACCACGATCACATCATAAATTTCTGAAGAGGGAGGGGTACTCATCTTTCTTGACAAACCTTAAGCTTTTAGATATTCGCTTGGCAACTACAGCAATTTAATATCTTGCCTGAAAATGCCCCCAGAATTTCAAGGGTTTCGCAGATTATGGTTTACATGATGTTTGTGGTGAGTTGTCTGTGGGAGAGGTCGAGGTAAAATGGTGCAACTAAGTTAACGGTGTCTTATTTCAAATCTTGAACTATTGGCTCAGGTTGGACAGTTATCGCGTACTGAAAAGTTTGAAATGGTGCAGTTTTTAATGGCTACGTTGGCGAAAGAAGAAAGCCTGAAACCATTAGATAATATGGTGGCTTATCGTCTTTGGTCACCTTTTGATTATGGGGATGCGGCGCAGAAGTTGATGAGCTTATTAGAACCAAAAGAAGTGAAGTAAAATGTCAAGTCCTAAGCGATTTCCTTTTATTGAACGGATTAATCCCAATTGAGTTATGGCGATCGCACTTCAGAAATTTTTGGACTGTTAGATACGGGTTCGAGTCTGAATGTTTTGCCCTATGATGTTGGGTTGGAGTTGGGAGCGGTTTGGGAGAATGGTAAAATAACAAAGTGATCCTTAGAGTTTATATCAAATCTAGGAGTTTGAGATGGAAACGATTACTATTAATGTTGATAGTGAAGTAGCGAAAGCTTATCGAGAAGCGCAGGTTAATAAGCAACAGCAACTTAGCACGATGATTAAGTTATTTTTTCAGCCTGATTTAACTAATAAAACTCTTAGTCAGGTGATGGCAGAGATTGCCGATAAAGCAGAAAAAAGGGGCTTAACTCCAGAAATATTACAGTCGATTCTGGAAGATGATGAGTAAGCGTTTTGTTGTAGATAACAATATTTTAGTAAGTGCTTTACTTATCAAGAATTCTGTGTCTTTTCAGGTAATTAGCAATATCGAAGAACGAGGTGTAATTTTATATTCGGAAGCAACTATATTAGGACTTAATCAGGTTTTAAATCGTAAAAAGTTTGTTAAATATTTTACTGTCGAAGAAAAGCAAGCGTTTATTTTTAAGCTACTTGAGAAGGCTGAATTAGTAGAAATAGAAGAATCTATTAATATTTGTCGTGATCCTAAAGATGACAAATTTTTAGAATTAGCATTTGGTGGTAAGGCTGATTTTATCATCACTGGGGATCAAGATTTGTTAGTGTTAAATCCCTTTAGAAATATTGAAATTATTACGGCAAATGATTTTTTAAGTAGATCGATGTAATCAATGTAGGGGCAAAGCATTCCCGCGACTATCTATAAGTTTTCAGATCCTCTTGGTTTGGGAATGCTTTGCCCAATCCTCACTACGCAGAGACAAGTGATCGGCGAGAGCCAACAATCTTGAGATCCCCGACTTTTTCTGCTCAAGCTGAAGGGATTTGCAAATTCACAAAAAAGTCGGGGATCTGTCTGTGTGATGCAAATGGAATCTACAACCCATTACCGATCGCAAAAAATGCTGACCAAAAGTAGGGATGGTTATAGTCAGAGGACTTGATTAAAGCAATTTGCGATCGCCTGACGCATTCTCTCCGCGTGTTCCGTATCCACACAAAAA